>NZ_NRDP01000042.1:0-10981 GCF_002878475.1 Dyella sp. AD56 | reverse complement strand
GATTCACCGCCGAGCACCATGGAAAACCAGAGAAGCGGTGGAACTGGCCACGCTCGAATGGGTGTCATGGTTCAACCACCAACGCTTACTCGAACCCATCGGGTATATTCCACCCGCCGAGGCCGAAGCTAACTACTACCGTCAGCTGGCTTCCGACTTGGTGCAGGCCGCATGATCACTTAAACCAAATAGCCTCCGCGAAAACCGGGGCGATTCAGCCTGCCGTTCAATGCATAGTTCCTTATTACTTACCCCCTAAGTTTGTCGTCAGACGGTCACATAAGCAATGTATGCCGCATGAGCGGCATTGACATATGCCTTATCTTCTGGGTTTTGGCCGCCGTATGCGCATGTCGTGTCTGGGGTGCTGCGAACCGTTGGGGAGGCCGCGATGAGTGAGCGCCCGCTTGATCACCGATTGGTGACGTTCCGTCCGCCGGTATCCCGTCAATTGATTAGCGCCTTGATGGCGCACGGAAGGCAAACCCAGCCCTGAGGAGCAGGGCGCCATTTTCAATCACTTGCGTGGTTGATGCAGCGCGTCATCCCGTGTGTTGCGGAGAAATGGCGTCTCGCCCTCGTGCCAGCGGCACAGGCGTTGCTCAGAGCGCTTCATCCTGCAAGGACGGCGCAACGCATGGTTCAGTCAGTCGATTCCCGTTGGCCGCTATCGGCTGGAAAAAGCTGGTGCAGTTGGTTGCACAGCTGCCGGATGTCGTCGGAAGAACGGATGTTCCGAGGCTCGTTGCCCAGCAGCGGGATGCTCGCGGTCGAAAGCTTGCGCAGTTCTGACTGGGTCAGTGCCAAGAGACCCTGGGCCGACTCCAGCAGATCTTTCAGGAGTTCGTCGTGATGTGGTCTTCGGGAGCTTCGCGTCAGCTCCTCGAGCCCTTGCTCCAAGTCTTCAACCCAGGCCAGCAGTACGCGTTCGGTCGAAAAAGGCATTACTACGCTCGCACCACTCATGCAGCCGCCTGGAATGGTGCGCGCGCTCCCGGCGCGGATGCAACTGGCGGCTGTCGTTCCTTGTCATGCCCATGACGCTGTGGGTCAGCTTTTGGCGAAAATGCCCCGGTCGAGCACCTCGGCCTGCACGTGCCCGGCCACCGCGTCCTCGTCCACCGCCTCACCGCTCAGCTCCTCCTGGGGCGATACCGAGCCATAGATATGGGCACGCCACGCAACGCGACCGGGCAACCGGTCAACTTCGCAAAGCACTTGAAGTTCGTGGTGTGTCTCGTCTACGACACAGAAGTTCATGTTCATGCGTGAGCGCCCCTGACGCTCGCGAAACGGTCTTGCGTTGGGTGGTGGGAAAGTCCAGCGAGCGGGCCCCATCGAAGGGTTATTGTTCTGCGGGGCGCTATGCTTCAGTCCATGGCAATCAAGGAACGTGCCATGCCCGAACCAGACATGATCCACGCCATTCCGCGGCGCACCATGCATGCAGTGGCCATGCGGGCCCAGTAGGCTAGGGCGCCATCGGCCCGGTGCCGTGAGCCAAGGATGTCGTCATGCGAGTTCCCGCAAGCTGGGTGTCATGGGGCCTGACGCTGGCCTGTCTATGTGCGACTGTGCCCTGGCGTGTCGCCCACGCCAACGAACTGCAGCAGGCCACCTACGATGGCACGCTGGGGCCGCAACGTATCGGCTTGATCCTCAACGTGGCGGGCCAGCAGGTTGCTCCCAGTCGTTACTACTACTTCCGCCACCTCACCGACATTCCACTCACCGGTGAGTGGCGCAACAACACGTTTATCCTGCACGAACAGGGCGCCACCATGACCCTGCATTTCGTGGGCAACGGCAGCGAGGACGGCAAAGCGCTGGATTTCGACAACAGCGTGGGCCTCGAAGGAAGCTGGAGCAACGGAAAGATCACGTTACCGGTAAAGCTCCAGGGTGGCGGCTTGTTCACCGCCAGCCCTGTTGGCCATTGGTATCAATCCATCACCGACGAAACGGATGATGTGTTTGAAGCACGCACGGAGGGCTTCTGCGCAGCGGTAGCGAAAGGCGACAGTGCGCTCGCGGCGCGCTACGTGCATTTTCCCCTGCGCGTGAATCATGGCCCGGACAAACATGTGCAGATCCGCGATGCCAAGCAGTTGGCCGCGCAATGGAAGCAGATATTCACGCCTGCCTACGTGGCGCGCTTCGCTGATGCCTCGCCCCATAGCATGGCCATCGTACAAGGCAATGCCATGCTGGGCAGCGGCCTTGCGTTTTTCAGCGACAAGGGTCTGGAAGTCCTCAACGTACCTTAGTGCGAGGACGCCGTCGCGCCTTCAGGCGAGGTGATGGCCCATGCTCAGGCAAGGATGCCGTGCTCGCGCGCGTAAGCGTAGACATCCAGGTCGTTCTTCAACCCCAACTTGTTCATGGCGTCCATCTTCTGGCGGCTGATGGTCTTGACGCTGCGGTTGAGCTGTCCCGCGATTTCAGTGACCGTGAACCCTGACGCGAACAGACGCAGCACCTCGGTTTCACGTTTGGAGAGTGCAGGGTGGTCATCCGCATGTCCGCCCGGGCCGCCTTCGTCGATCAAGTGACTAATGCTGCTGCTGAGGAACGGCCGTCCATGCGACACGGCCTGCACCGCCAGCGTGAGTTCCGAAAGCGCATCTGTCTTGCTTATCAGGCCGCGTACGCCGGCAGCCAGAATGGCCTTGAGCACGCCGCCGTTGTTCACCATGGTCAATACCACGATGGGTAGGTCGGGCCGGCGCCGGCGGATCATGCCAAGCATCTGCAGACCGTCGGCCGATTGGCCCCCGGGCATGCTGAAGTCGGAGATCAATAAGTCACAGGGCTGCTTTTCCACCGCGTCGATCAACTCGGCCGGCGAACCGACCTCGGCAACGACGTGAGCATTGCTGCTGTTCTCCAGCAGCGCGCGCACGCCGCTGCGGAAGATGGGGTGGTCCTCAGCGAGAATGATGCGAAGGCCCACAGTTTTCCGTCCCGAATGTTCGTATAGCCGACATAGGGTAGCTGTTCGACTTGCAATGACTTGTAGGGAGGAGCTTACAAGTCATTTGTAGTCTTCACACAGCGCTCATGAAACCTGTCACAGCAAACATCATGGGAACCTGCTTGGCAGCCAGCAGCCGGATGGCTGGCAGGTGGCAACATGGCTATTTAAATCCCTTAGCCATGCTTTCGTCATTGCGAAATTTTACTTAGATGCGACATAAGCCCCGGGGCCATTGATCTGGTTCACGGGGTTTCCACAATTTTTCGGCTCTAATCGGTCTCGGGTGGCGTCCGCATTCGGCGGCGTATGTGTCGGTGTTGCGTGAGGGCAGATGGAGTGATTCCCCGCCCTGCGACCCGAGAACGTGTTCTGTGACTCCCTCTCTCGTGCTGGCGCACTTCGCGCAAGGCATGAGTGCGTGCTTGCGGTCTCAGGCTGCCCTTGGCGTTCGAACAGGAGTGTTCTTATGCGTCCACGGCTTTGCCAAGCGACACCGACGTCTTACCGCCTACGCCTTCTTTGCTCGTTGCTCGCCGGTTCCTGCGTGGCATCGTTTGCGCCCACCGCCTTCGCTCAAGCCAGCGCGTCGTCCGATGACCTGAAGGCGCAGGTCGCGCAAATGCGCCAACAGATGGAAGCCCAGCAACAGGTGATGCAGAAGATGCAGCAACGCCTGGCCGAGCTGGAAGCGAAGGAATCCGCACAGGAGAAGGTGTCGCAGGCGGCCCCTGCGGCGCCCGTTGCACCCGTCACGCCAGCCCCGTCGCAGGCGCCTGCCGCGCGACTGGTGGCGTCCGCGTCTGTACCCGAGCCGTCCAAGCCACCGCCGTACCGGCCACCCTCGGCACCCGCCGGTGTCTCTGAGCCCTTGCCGGAGGGCTACGTCCGGCTGGGCGATACGGGCAACCTGCTGAAGCTCGATCTGGTGGCACAGCTCGACACGATGATCGACAACACCTACATGGGCTCGTCCGACTTGTTCGTGCCTTCGTCCATCCCCGTGCGTGGACAACCCTTTTACGGCAGCGGATGGCGCACCAATCTCAGTGCGAGGCAAAGCATCTTCCGCATGGATTTCCGCCGCGATACCGACTACGGCACGCTCAAGGTCGTCTACAAGAACAACTTCTTTGGCGGCGGCACCGGCGACATGCCGTACAACATGCAGTTCTTCTACGGCGAGCTGGATAACACGTATTACACACTGCTCGCCGGCTACAACATCTCCGCGTTCACTGATATCGACGTGTTTCCTAACACGCTCGACTACGAAGGCCCTAATTCCTTCACGTTCAAGTACGGGCCGCAGATTCGCTTCTCGCCGGTGCTCTACCGCTCGGGTGACAGCAAGCTCACCTTGCCGCTATCGATGGAAAAGCCGAACGCGGACATCACCAAAGTCGGCAACTACTCGCCGTATTCGCGCCTGGCCGACTTCACCCTGGGCCTGCGCTGGGAAACGCCGGACTGGCACATCCAGTGGGCCAATCTGTTTCGCGACCTGGGCATGCAGGATTCGACCAACGGCCATACCCAGCGCACCACCGCCTTTGCCACACAGTTGACGGGCAGCACCAAGGTTTTCGATTTGGATAGTGCGCAAGGTTGGTTCAGTAACGGCCATGGCTACGCCAATTTCCTGCAGGACATCTCCGGCCTTGGGCTGGATGCGGCGTTCACCAGCAACGGCACGTTGCGTGCCATTCGCGCACGCGGCTGGGGCGTGGGCTACACACACGGCTGGACGGAAACCCTCAGTTCCAGCGCATCCTACGGTTACCTGCGCATCAGCCCCACGGCTGACATGTTGATCGATCGCGAGCTGCCCAAGAGCACCAAGTTCGCCTCCCTCAATCTCGCTTGGCAATTCAGCCAGCGCGCGATGCTCGGCATCGAATACCTGTGGGGGCAGAACATCTCGCTCGAAGACATGCGCGGGCAAGGACAGCGCGTCCAGACGACGTTGCGCTACGACCTCAACCCATGATGTGCACGCGCGCCGAAGTCCGCGCACGGTTAGCCACCGTCACGCGGGAGACAGCATGGCCGCACAACCCGTAAAAAAGATGGGCCTGCTGGCCGCCTCCTCGCTGGTGGTGGCCAACATGGTGGGCACGGGGCTGTTCCTGCTGCCGTCGAGCATGGCCGGCGTGGGCAGCATTTCCCTGCTCGGCTGGATCGCCGCTGCCATCGGCGCCAGTGCGCTGGGCTTAGTGTTCGCGCACCTGGGCATGGTCGAACCGCAGGCGGGCGGGCCCTATGCGTATGCGCGCGACCACCTAGGGCCGTTCGCCGCCTTCCAGACCAACTTCCTTTACTGGGGCGCCAACGTGATCGGCAACGTGGCCATCGCCGTTTCCGTGACCGGATATCTCGCGGTGTTCTTTCCCGTGCTCAAGAGTCCATGGTTCGCCAATGCGAGCACGGCAGGCATCATCTGGCTGTTTATCTGGCTCAACACGCGCGGCGCCAATGTAGTGGGGCACTTCACCACGATCAGCACGATGGCGGGCATTCTGCCCATTGCATTCGTGGGTCTGCTCGGCTGGTTCTGGTTTCGTGCGGATGTATTTCAGGCCGGCTGGAACCCCGGCGGTCTCTCTACGTTCGATGCCATCGACCGCAGCGCATCCATTGCACTGTGGGCGTTTCTTGGCGTGGAGAGCGCAACCGTGTCGGCTGGCGTTATCGAGAACCCCAAGCGCAACGTACCGCTTGCCACCGTGATCGGCTTGGTAGTGTCCACGGTGATCTACATCGCTTGCTGCACCGTGATGATGGGGCTGTTGCCTAACGACCAACTGCGTGTCTCTGGCGCCCCCTTTGCCGACGCCGCCCGCGTGATGCTGGGCAACTGGGCGGCTATCGTCATTTCGCTGGCGGCCATTCTCAAGGCGGCAGGCGCGCTGGTGGGGTGGATACTCATCGTGGCGCAATCTGCACAGGCCGCCGCGCAAGACGGCATGTTCGCCACCACGTTCGCGGTCACCAACCGATACGGCATGCCAGTGCGCAACCTAGTGATCACTGGCGTGCTTATGTCACTGCTGCTGGTGCTCACCACCTCGCCCGACATCGCCACGCAGTTCGCCACCATCACCAATGCCACCGTCGTGCTGATGGCGTTGCCGTACATCTATTCCGTGGTGGCGATGTGGCGGCTCAACCGGACACTTGGGCTTACGTCTGCCCGTCGGAATTTCCTGGTGGTCGTCGGTTTGCTGGCCTGCGCGTACTGCGTAGGTGTGGTGCTGGGGCAGTCCGCCGAACTCAACCGCAAGGCGCTGGTGGTGTTGCTGGTGTCCACGCCGCTGTTTGCGCTGGTGAAGATGCAGGCCGTGCTGAAGCCTCGCATTCGCCAGCCCCGGGTTCGTCACGACGCCTGATTTCGGTCAGCATATTAGCGCCAGAAAATGCTGCTTCGCAGCAATTTCTGCGGGCAGGGCGATATTGCGAGTCGATGGATCTCGCGATTCGCGGCGCAGGTCCTTGATCCCGGTTAGGACAATGCCTATGTCGCGGCGCGGAAGCGTCGTAAATTCATGCGGTTACAGCCATGACCTTTGCCATGCGAGGGCGGCGGCCTGTCCTCAATAAGCTAACGCGTGAGCATTTTCAGCACGTCATGCCGCCGGCCAAGCCCCATTGCCGGCGTTTCCCCCATGGCGCAGCGGATGAAAAGGAGTTCCTCATGGCTGTACTCGTCGGGATCTATTTGATTCAGGGCGACGCCTTTGACGTCGTGCGCGATGGAAAAACGTCCTGGACCGGGACGTGGACGCTCTTTCGTTCCCCGGGTGTCAACCGCACCCAGTGGGAGTCCCTGACCGGTGGTGAGACATCGACGTCGTTCACGACGCCGGTGCTGGCGGCGCTTGCCGGTGAAGACGACGGCGTGTCCTTCGCACGCATGCTGCAAGGCGATGACGGGCTGGAACCCATGACGTGGGAGGACGTGCCGGCAGTGGTCGCCAACTTCCTCCGACGAGCCTGCGTTGGTGCTAGCAGGTACTGACGAACGGCTCGTAGCCGTGGCGTGTGCGCGAGCGTCACGGCCGACGCAGGTAGCATAGTGTCCGCTCACGGCGGCGTGCCGGGACACAGGAAGGCGATGGGTAGACCATGGCGCGTACCCTGCTAGCGCTGCTGGTGCCGGAGGCCGAGCCGGTCGTCGGCAGCTTTCGCGAGCTGTATGACCCCTCCGCACGCCGCGGGCTTGGCGCGCACATCACGCTCATCTATCCCTTTATCGACAGCGAGCTACTGACGCCCGGTCTACTCGCCCGCGTGCGTGATGTGGCCGCCGAATTGCCTGCGCCCATGTTTCGCCTCGCGGAGGTACGCACGTTTCCGTCCGTGGTGTGGTTGGCCCCCGAACCCTCCAAGCCCCTCGTACACATAGCCACGGCACTGGAACGCGCATTCCCCGACCACCCCAAGGGCGGCGGCGCCTTTCCTGATTTCGTACCTCATCTTTCCGTCGCCCGGAACGTGCAGCAGGAGAAGACTGCCGTAATCAACGAGCTTCAGGCGCGTCTTGCGGATCACGGGCCGATCTATGGTTGGTGCGAATCCCTATCGCTGCTGGTGAGCGAAAACCGGCGCTGGCGAGAATGGGCGAGTTACCCGTTTCTGTACTGATCCCATCACCACTTCAAGGAGAACCCATGGTCAACCCACCCGCGGACGCCGACATCATCCAAGACGCCTACGCAGACCGCTTGAAAGCGCTGTTCGACAACTACGTGGACGTGGCGCCTTCCGACCCGGATGGCGCGAAGGCCAAGTTCGTCGCTGGCGTGACCTTTCTGCGCAACGTGCGTGCGGCGGCCCTGCAGGCGCTGCCCACCGTTATGGCACCCGCAGGTGATATGGCGGTGCGCCCTGACGTCACGGGCAATGTAGCGACGTGAAAGAAAGTGACTTGACCCTGAGTGAACCGCCGCGTGTTCGATGAACGCGAGAGCCGGCGGAAAACCACTCGTGCTCCATCGACGCCATTTCAGAAACGTCTGCTGGTCTAGACCCGCGCCACCTTTCTATCATCGTGTTGATGCCGGCCTTAGGTTGCCCACAACACCAGGCGACCGATGGTCGGCAGTCAATGATTTGGGCCTGGATCATCCCCAGGCGTCCCCGTGCTCGCTACGACCACGGTGCAGCAGGATCCAGCCCAATCGCACGCCCCCTGTCCAATGCAGAGACTCGCGAAGTTGCGAGAGACCGTCATGATCGAGACTCCAACGGCACGCGAATTTTCCGTGGTGCTGCGCACTGACGAGGGAGCCGCCGCTTCCGTGGACAACCCTATGGACGAATTGATCGCGCCACTGGACGAAGACGCTGCCGACAGCATCGCTGCCCCCTGGGGCGGTCTCTACGCCCACGGCGACCTTGTCGAAGTCGCTGACGTGGATGAGGTTGAGTGGCTCGAGCGCGAGTCAGCTGTAGTCACGTTACGTGAACTACACAGCTTTGGTCACCGTGTCAGGCTTTATTTCTATCCCATCGAACTCACATTCTTTGCCGCCGTCTATATGGACGATCTGCTTTGGCGCGCCATGAAGTCCTCGGAGTTCGACTTGGCCGAAAAGGCCTTCGAAGAATTTGTTGCGCAGGTCAATAACCGTGCCCGCGCCGAGGTACGACGGGTTCAACTGGAGGCAAAAAACGCACAACTCCGGCGGCATATCGAAGAATCCGCGACACGCGCAGATCGCTTGCTCGTCAACATGCAGCGTCATGCTGCGCAAAAGCAACGAGCGCTGGATCGTGATAGCGCCTTGCGCAATGACATCAAACAACTCGAAGCCAGCCGGGTGCAATCGCAACTACATGCCAACCGCACGCTTCGGCAAATAGGGCAGCTCTACTCCACGTGCGCCACGCAGCTACCCCGCCCACGGAGCATAAGTTCCATCTATAGGAAACGATAAATCGCGGCGTTGTGCGAGGCGGAAAATGCCTTTGTCGCCATTGGTGGCGAGCCAGCCCTGGGCAGTTGTCGATCAACGCCCAGGTGTGGCGCATCGTCGTGCAAGCCGATGCGCCACGGGGCGGATCAGCGAACGTTGGAATCCACCCTTCGCCCGTGACCGGGCATCCCGGCATGTCGTCAAAGGCCTTGTGCAAGCCCCCGTTGCCAGCCTTGTCGCGCACAGGGCAGGGCGGCGACTGCGCATTGCCTGCGGCACGACGAACGGAGCCGCTTCAACCGTATCCTCGCAGCCGCTGAATGATCGGGATAAGGGTGACAGTGCCGAAGGGGACTAAGGTGGGCGCAAACGTGCGGTTTGATCTGGCACAACCATGATCAACTCATTGAAAGTTGGTGATAGTCATTGGATCGTATGGGCTCCACCCTCTACGGCCCGCTCTACTCACAGCCAATGCCGTGGCCACCCGCATCGCCCCAATAACGATAGTGCGAGTGACAACGCGACCATGGCAAACGTCAACATTCTTGAATGTTGGGCTTTACCTCTATCCCCTATACGGAAAACGAGCGTCAGCATGACGCTGATGCCGCGCAATGCGGTGGCCTTTTCTGTACGTGCGGGCATCCCATTCCCTTCAGTGCAATGTGTCTAATAGCGTGCCGCCCAAACAAAGCGCGCACCCACCGTGCGAACGGACTCGGACCCGGCGAGCACGCGGCCATGACAGACGACCATCTACAGAGTGTTTTTGACGCCTTCGATGCCGCCGCAAAAGCGGCGAGCGAGCAGGGCAACAAATGGCTACTCATCGACTGCGTGCACGAGCACCTCGATGACCTGGGCATCTTCGACTACCACGACGTGCTCGCGCGCATTCTCCACTTGGTGGAGCGCTATCCATTGTTGGATATGGGTGGGCCGGGGCCCTTTGGCACCTTTATCGAAGGCCAGCCGTTCAAGGCCTACACGCCCCAGTTGCTCGCCTCTCTGCAGCGCCAGCCGAGCACCACGGTACTCGGCTGGCTGGATCGCACCATGGGCGATGAAGACTTCCAGAACGGCTACGGCCCTAACCCCGTGTCACGCGAGCACTTCCATGCTGTGCTTGCCTTGATCATCCACGATCCACGCGTGGACACGGGGTGCCGTGACTTTGCCCGGCTTTGCCTCGGCTGATCCCGCCAAGGCCACTGACACCTGCACCGCAGGTAACGACAGCCATCCGATGGCATGCCAGTGAGCGGGCAAAGTCGCGCAGGTCATCCTTACCAACGCATGCCTTCGAACAGATTCCAGCCCGTGTCGCCGCGACGCTCCTTCAGGAAGTAAGCGTAGTTGGCCGTCAGACCAAACAGAAACGCCAGCGCAAAGCCCACACCGCGACTGAGGATGTCGCCCATGCTGCCCGGCAAAAAGGCCGTCACCACACCCACGGCAATCGCGATGCCAAAGCCCGTCAGCGCCTTGCGCCACATGCCGACCACCAGAAAATAGAACGGCCCAAACAACCACGCCAGCCAGTTGAAGTTGATCTTCCTGCGCTGACCGTACGGCAGCGCCTTCAACGCTTCCTTGAAGCCAGGGCTATTCGGCGCGCCATGCTGCTCGAAGAAGGCGAACCGATCCTGCCATTTCTGCGGGTAGGTCGTTGTGCTGGTGGCATCCATAAAAAGTCCTATCGACATGAAGTAAGAGGTTGAGCGGCATCGCCCGCCGCCACGGATTTAAGAATCGTCCGAGTGGCGCAACTATCGGTGGATGACGACGAACGGGCTAGGCGACGCCGCCCATCCGAAGTGTGGTGATCGACGTCCCCCCGCTTTTGAGTAGCGATTCGATTTGGAGTCCAATCCCCCAACCGAAGGAGATTGGACGTGAAGAAGCGTTTTACCGAAGAGCAGATCATCGGCTTCCTGCGAGAGGTTGAAGCCGGCATGCCAGTCAAGGAGCAGTGCCGCAAGCACGGCTTCAGTGAGGCTTCTTATTACCTGTGGCGCAGTAAATTCGGAGGCATGAGCGTGCCCGAAGCAAAGCGACTGAAGGATCTGGAGACAGAGAACGGGCG
>NZ_NRDP01000041.1:0-19194 GCF_002878475.1 Dyella sp. AD56 | reverse complement strand
CGAGACCATCAACGGGCTCTACAAGGCCGAGCTGATTCACCGCCGAGCACCATGGAAAACCAGAGAAGCGGTGGAACTGGCCACGCTCGAATGGGTGTCATGGTTCAACCACCAACGCTTACTCGAACCCATCGGGTATATTCCACCCGCCGAGGCCGAAGCTAACTACTACCGTCAGCTGGCTTCCGACTTGGTGCAGGCCGCATGATCACTTAAACCAAATAGCCTCCGCGAAAACCGGGGCGATTCAGGCGTGCTCTGGCGGAGCACTTCCATGGTGCGTTGCTGCACTCGCACAGAGGTCGCAACGCCTGGCGGGCTAAAATGGAGGGCTTCCCTGTTCCCCCTTGGAGCCTTCCATGGATTTCCGCTTTACCGACGACCAGTTGTCCATTCAGGCCATTGCCCGCGATTTCGCGCAGAAGCGCATCGTGCCGGTGGCGGCGGAACTGGATGAGAAGGGGGAGTTCCCGCTCGACAACATCCGCGAGATGGGCCAGTTGGGCCTGATGGGCATCGAGGTGCCGACGGAATATGGCGGTGCGGGCATGGACCCGATTGCCTACTCGCTGGCGATGATCGAGATCGCCGCAGCCGACGCAGCCACGGCGACCATCATGTCGGTCAACAATTCGCTGTTCTGCACCGGCATCCTCAAGCACGGTACGGAAGAGCAGAAGCAGAAGTACGTGCGCGCCATCGCACAAGGCGAGGCCATCGGTGCTTACGCACTGACTGAGCCCCAGTCCGGCTCGGACGCCTCGGCCATGCACACCCGTGCCACCAAGAATGCCAATGGCGACTGGGTGATCAACGGCAAGAAGAGCTGGATCACCTCGGGCATGGTGGCGCGCTACATCATCCTGTTTGCCATCACCACGCCGGGCATCGGTGCCAAGGGCGTGTCTGCCTTCATCATCGATACGCAGTTGCCGGGTTTCCACGCGGGCAAGAGCGAACCGAAGCTGGGCATTCGCGCTTCGGCGACCTGCGAAATCGAGTTCACCGATTACGTGTGCCCGAAGGAGAACCTGCTGGGCGCCGAAGGCAAGGGCTTCGCCATGGGCATGAGCCTGCTCGATGCGGGCCGCATTGGCATTGCCTCGCAGGCCGTGGGCATTGCACGCGCTGCGTACGAGGCCTCGGTGCAGTGGTCGCGCGACCGCAAGGCGTTCGGCCAGCCCATCGGTACCTTCCAGATGACCCAGGCCAAGATCGCCGACATGAAGTGCAAGCTGGACGCAGCCATGCTGCTGACCTTGCGCGCCGCCTGGACAAAGGGTGAGGCGGAAAAGAACGGCGGCCGTTTCGGCACCGAGGCATCTATGGCCAAGCTGACCGCGTCGGAAGCCGCGATGTGGATTGCACACCAGGCGGTGCAGATCCATGGCGGCATGGGTTACTCCAGGGAAATGCCGCTGGAGCGCTACTTCCGCGACGCCAAGATCACCGAGATCTACGAAGGCACCAGCGAGATCCAGCGCATCGTGATCGCGCGCGCTGAAACCGGCCTGCGCTGAGCACTGGATGAGGAAAGCCCTCGGCAGCGCCGGGGGCTTTCCCGTTTAAGGACGCCATGGGGCAGTTGACGCGCATCAGAGTAATCGCAAATACTTGCGATTAACCAGGGATTCGGTACCCCCTCTTGCCAAGGATGGCGCCTAGGCTTTTCGTTCTGGCGCTACCGATAGCTATCGGTGCGGCGACAGAGCTTTCCCGTGCTAGTGGCGAGTGCGTTCAATCGCCTCGCATAACCTCTTTCACCAACTCGACCAGTGCCCGCAGTCCCGCGGGCACATGGCGGTGGCCGGGGTAGTACAGCGCCAAGCCGGGATAGGGCGGCGTCCAGTCGTCCAGCACGCGGACAAGCCGACCTGAGGCGATGTGCTCGGCCACGGTCCATTCGCTGGCATAGGCCAGGCCTACGCCTTGCAGCGCGGACTCCACCATCAGATCCCATTGGCTGAGCGTCAGCGGGCCGGCTACGTCCACGGTGACGGCTTCCCCGTGCTTCTCGAACTCCCAGCGATACGGCGTCCCTGTGGGCAGACGTGCGCGGATGCAGGTATGGGACATCAGGTCGGCAGGGGACGCGGGCTTTTCGCGATCGCGGAAATAAGCGGGCGAGCCGACAACGGCAAAGCGCAGGTCAGGCGTGCACGGCACGGCGATCATGTCCTGCGGAACGGCATCGCGCTGGCGGATGCCCGCATCGAAACCCTCGGCCACGATATCCATCATGCGGTCGTTGGATACCAGATCCACGTGCATGTCGGGGTAGCGCTCCAGGAAGCGCAGCACGATGGGCGTCAGCACCATCCGTGCAGCACCCAGCGACACATTGATGCGCAGCGTGCCGGTCGGGGTGTCGCGGAACTGGTTGACCACGTCCATCGCATCGGCGATGTCGCGTAGTGCGGGGCGCACACGCGCCAGGAACTGCTCGCCGGCTTCCGACAAGGCCACGCTACGGGTCGTGCGATGGAACAACCGCACGCCCATACGTTGCTCCAGAGCGCCGATAGCGTGGCTAAGCGCCGATGGCGACATGCCAAGCTCGGTGGCCGCGGCACGAAAGCTCAGGTGGGTGGCAACGGCAACGACAGCCTTGAGTTCGTCCAGTCCGGTGCGTTTCATTGTGCTGATTCCTGCAACAGCCCATGCTGGATTGGGCTGATTGTTACATCAATGGGTGGCCGCTACGTTTCCTGTATCCACTGATAGGGAGCAAAACCCATGAGCAAGACGATACTCATCACCGGCACCTCTTCAGGCATCGGCCATGCCGCCGTCCGGCGTTTCGCCGATGCGGGCTGGAACGTGGTGGCGACACTGCGCAACCCTTCGGCTGCGAGTGACTTGGCCGCGTTGCCCAACGTGTTGGTGACGCGGCTGGACGTGCAGGATGAGGCCAGCATTCATGCCGCCATTGACGCTGGCATGGCCCGGTTCGGGCACATTGATGCGCTGGTGAACAACGCCGGTTTCGGCCAGTACGGGCTGTTTGAGGCTACGCCCGATGCGAAGGTGCGCGAGCAGTTCGAGGTGAACGTGTTCGGCGTGATGGCGGTGACGCGGGCGATCCTGCCGCATTTTCGCCGCCGCCATGCGGGCGTGATCGTCAACGTGAGTTCGGGCGCGGGCATGTTCACGCTGCCACTGATCTCGCTGTACTGCGCCAGCAAGTTCGCGCTGGAAGGTTTCTCCGAGTCGCTGTCGTACGAGCTGGCATCGCAAGGCATTGCGGTGAAGCTGGTGATCCCGCATGGCGGCGTTAGCAGCACGCGCTTCGGTGAGCGATCCGGCGCGGAGCACGGTGAGCAGGGGCGCATGGCCGACTATGACGCGTTCGTGGCGCAGACCAACGCGGCATTCGACAGCATGCGCGCGGGCCGCATGATGACGTCGGACGAGGTGGCCCAGGTGATCCAGCAGGCCGTCACGGACGACACCGACCGCCTTCGCTATCTGGTCGGCGGCGATGAGCGCGGTTTCGTCCGGGCGCGTCGGGAACTGACCGAACAGGGCTATATCGAGTTCATGCGCGGACACTTCGGTGATGCCGCCTGAGGTCTGAAAGCGCGGGGAATCGGCCTTCCTCGCGCTTTCGGCCGCCATCGTGGGGCGCGGCACGATGGTTGCTTCCAACATGGAATCACCATCCACGTGCTGCGAGCCGCCCATGTCAGATGTCGTTGAGAAGCTGGAAGAAGAAAGCATGGTCTACAAGACCTTGCTCGAGTCCACCAAAGCCATTCCCTGGCGCATCCAGTGGGACACCATGTCGTTCTCCTACATTGGCCCGCAGATCGAGGAACTGCTTGGCTGGGCGCCCGACAGCTGGGTGAGTGTGCAGGACTGGGCGGATCGCATCCATTCGGACGATCGCGACTGGGCCGTGAATTTCTGCGTAGCCCAGTCCAAGGCCGGCGTGGATCATGAGGCCGACTACCGCGCGCTGTGCAGGGATGGCAGCTACGTATGGATCCGCGACGTGGTGCATGTCGTGCGCAAAGACGACGGCAGCGTGGATGCCCTAGTCGGGTTCATGTTCGACATCAGCGAGCGCAAGCGCACCGAACAGCGCCTGATCGAGCTGCAGCGGGAACTGGAGACCTTGTCCTTCAAGGATGGCCTTACCGGCATCGCCAATCGCCGCCGTTTCGACACGGTATTTGACGAAGAGTGGACCAGCGCGCGCCACGGTTCGCGACCGTTGTCGCTGCTCATGCTCGATATCGATTATTTCAAGCAGTACAACGACCACTACGGGCACGTGCAAGGCGACTATTGCCTCAAGGTGGTCGCCAAGACGCTGGAGAAGGCAGTGCGCGGCCCACGCGATTTCCTGGCCCGGTTCGGCGGCGAAGAGTTCGTGCTCGTGCTGCCGGACACCGACGCATCCACGGCTATGCAAGTAGCCGAGCGTTGCCATGAATTGATTCGCACCGAATGGATACCCCACGAGCGCTCCATGGCCGGCATGGCGCTGACCCTGAGTATCGGCGCCGGCACGGTGGTGCCGATGCATGGGGACGAGCGGCAGGCTTTCCTTGAGTTGGTCGACCGTAGGCTGTATTCGGCGAAGGTGCGCGGTCGGAATACCACCGTCAGCGGCGAACAGTAAGCCGCGCGCTCTGCGCACTGCATTGATACTGGCTCCGTCAAGCGCTAGCTCCGACTGCCAAAGAAAAAGCCCCGGTCTTGCGACCGGGGCTTTTTGTTGAACGTCCGGTGGACCCGGATCACGCGCCGCGGCGCGGATCCGAATCGAACGGCTGCATCGGGCCTTGAGTGGTGCCACCGCCGCCTTGCGGCGCGGTGCCGTCGTGCCCGTCAGTCACCGCACCGCCGTGAGCCTGGCGGATCGTGTGCGATGTCTCGTCCAGCTTGTCGCCAAGCAGTCGACGCACCGTCACGTAGAACACCGGGATCAGCAGCAAGCCCAGGAACGTGGCGAAGAACATGCCGCCGATCACGCCCGTACCGATGGAGTGGCGGGAGTTGGCGCCAGCACCGGTGGAGATGGCCAGCGGGAACACGCCGAGCATGAAGGCAAACGAAGTCATCAAGATCGGGCGCAGTCGCAGACGGGAGGCCGTAACCACCGCCTGGAACAACGACTGGCCAGACTGTTGCTGCTCGACCGCGAATTCCACGATCAGGATCGCGTTCTTCGCCGCCAAGCCGATCACCGTGATCAAGCCGATCTTGAAGTACATGTCGTTCGGCAAGCCGCGCAACATCGAGAACACCACGGTACCCAGCAGGCCGAGCGGCACCACCAGCAACACGGCAACCGGGATCGACCAGCTCTCGTACAGCGCAGCAAGGCAGAGGAACAC
Organism: Dyella sp. AD56; assembly: GCF_002878475.1. Lineage (NCBI taxonomy): Bacteria > Pseudomonadati > Pseudomonadota > Gammaproteobacteria > Lysobacterales > Rhodanobacteraceae > Dyella > Dyella sp. AD56. Next base: position 13,849 of record NZ_NRDP01000041.1, on the reverse strand, counting down.
GATCACGATCGACAACACCATCAGCAGTGTCGCCGAGTTGCCGGCCAGGATTTCCTGGTACGACTGACCCGTCCAGTCGGCACCGAAGCCCTTCGGCAGATCGTTATCCACGATGCTCTGCAGGGCGGTCATAGCCTGACCAGTCGAGAAGCCCGGCGCTTCGTTACCCACGATTTCCACGGCGGCGTAGCCGTTGTAGCGGGTCAATGCCGGCGAACCCATATCCCAGTTGGTTTTCACCACGCTGGAGATCGGGATCATGTTGTACGGATTGACCGTAGCCGCGTACGTGGACGAACTGCTCGAACCACTCGACAGGCTGCTCGGCGTATAGATGTGCTGCAGTGCTTCCGGACTCATGCGGTAAGCCTGGTCCGCCTGCAGGTACACGCGCTTCACGCGGCCACCGTAGACGAAGTCGTTCACGTACACCGGCGCCAGCATCATCTGGATGGCGGTGTACACATCGCTCACCGACAGGCCCATGGCCTGCGCCTGCACGCGGTCCACCTTCATGTCCCACTGGGGAGCATCGGGTAGCGAGTTGGGGCGCACGCCGAACAGCGCGTGGTTGTCCTTGGCCTTGCCCACCACGGTGCCCATGGCCTGCATCAGCTCGCCATGCGTCTGGCCGGCGCGAGCCTGCAGGAACATGTCGATACCGCCGAACTGGCTGAGGCCGCGGATGGTAGGCAGGTTGACCACAAAGATCTGCGCGTCGCGGATGCCGTGCATCACACCGTTCGCCTTCAGGATCCAGTCGTCGGCCGTGATATCACGCTCTTTCCAGTCCTTGAGCTTGATAAAGGCCATGCCGGTGCTTTCGCTCTGGCCGATGAAGCTGAAGCCGCTGATCTGGTACATGCCGACAATGTCGTCTTGCAGCGGGCTCTGCTTCACGCGTTCGCGCATCTCGGCCATCACTTCTTCCGTGCGGTGCAGGGTGGCACCCGGCGGCAGGTTGACGATGGCGAGGGCGAAGCCCTGGTCTTCATTGGGCACGAAGCTGGTAGGCAGCTTGGTGTACAGGAAGCCAGCCAGTGCTGCGACCACGACGAACACCATCATCCAACGCGGTGCATGACGCGCCGCGCTGCCGATGTGGCCGCTGTAGGTATGCGTCACCCGATCGAAGAGATCGTTGAACTTGCGGTAGACGATGTTCTTCTTGTGATCGTGAACCGGCTTGAGCAGGGTGGCGCACAGCGCCGGCGTGAACGACAGCGCCAGGAAGGCCGAGAAGCCCATCGACACGGCAATGGTCAGCGCGAACTGCTTGTAGATCACGCCCGAGGCGCCAGGCTGCAGGGCCGAAGGCACGAACACCGCTGCAAGCACCACAGTAATGGCGACCACGGCGCCGGTGATCTGGCCCATCGCCTTGCGCGTCGCTTCCTTGGGCGACAACTGCTCCTCGGTCATGATGCGTTCGACGTTCTCGATCACCACGATCGCGTCGTCCACCACGATGCCGATGGCCAGCACCATGCCGAACAGCGTTAGCTGGTTGACGGTGAAGCCCAGGGCCACCAGGCCGATGAAGGTACCCAGCAACGCCACCGGAATCACCAGGGTGGGGATCACCGTGGCACGGAAGTTCTGCAGGAAGATCAGCATCACCAGGAAGACCAGGATGATGGCCTCCACCAGCGTGTGTATCACTTCCTCGATCGAGATCTTCACGAACGGCGTGGTGTCGTACGGGGCAAACCAGGTGACGCCTTCCGGGAAGTCCCTGGACAGCTCGACCATCTTGGCCTTCACTGCGTCGGCCACGTCCAGCGCGTTGGCGCCCGGCAGCAGCTGCACGCCAAGGCCACCCACTTGCTGGCCGTTCCATGTAGCAGCCAGGCCGTAGCTCTGCGGACCGAAGTCGATGCGGGCCACGTCGCTCAGCTTGACCACCGTGCCGTCGCTGTTGGCGCGCAGGATGATGTTGCCGAACTCTTCAGGCGACGAGAAACGACCCTCGGCGGACACGGTGGCGGTGAAGCCCTGGTCCTTCGGAGACGGGTCGGCGCCCAGCGAACCGGCAGCGAACTGTACGTTCTGCGCGGCCACGGCGGAGTACACCTGGCTGGCCGCCAAGCCGTAACCCTGCAGCTTGTCCGGGTTCAACCAGATGCGCACACCGTACTCGGCACCGATCAGGCGGGTGGCGCCCACGCCGGGGATACGACCGACCTGGTCGGCCACCTGGGACGCGATGATGTCGGCCAGGCGGTTGCCATCGATGTCCGGATTGCTGGACACCAGGGACACGAACATCAGGAAGTCAGGATTGCTCTTGGCCACCACCACGCCCTGCTGGGTCACGGCGGTAGGCAGGCGCGGCTGAGCCAGCTGCACCTTGTTCTGCACCTGCACCTGGGCGATGTCCGGGTCGGTGCCCGTTTCGAAGCTCAGCGTGATCGTCGACGTGCCGTTGGAGTTGGACGAGGAGCTGAAGTACAGCAGGTGATCGATGCCCGTGAGCTGCTGCTCGATCACCTGGGTGACGTTCTTCTCCATCGTATCGGCGTTGGCACCCGGGTAGGTTGCCGACACCACCACCTGCGGCGGCGCGATGTTCGGGTACGACTCGATACCCATGTTCAATACGGAGATGGTGCCAACCAGTGTGATCAGGATGGCCACCACCCACGCGAAGATGGGACGGTCAATAAAGAAACTCGGCATGTCAGTAGGCTCCCTTACTGCTTACCGGCAGCCGAGCCAGACTGGCCTGCCGCCGCCGGTTGGCCCTGCGCACCCTTCTTCTGGTCGGGCTGGTACGGCGTGGCCTTGGCCGGCTTGCCAGGCTGAACCGCCTGCAGGCCGGACACGATCACCTGGTCGCCGGCGCTAAGGCCGTTGGTGACGATCCAGTTGCCGTTGCTCAAGTTCTCCGCACTGACGTTCTTGCGCTGCACGTTGCCGTTCGACTCGACAACCAAGGCATAGGCGCCCACTACGTCGCGCAGCACGCTGGGTTGCGGGACGAGGAACACGTTGTGCTGTTCGCCGAGGTTGGCCGTGATGGTCACGTAGGTGCCTGGCAGCAGACGGCGCTGCGGGTTGGCCAACAGGGCGCGCAGGTTCACGGCACCGGTGGTGGGGTCGACCGTGGCACCCGAGAAATCGAGCGTGCCGGCCTGGTCATAGGTGCTGCCATCGGGCAGGGTGACCTTCACCGTGGTCTTGGCCTGGTCCGACAGCGAGACGTTGCCGGCGGTCTGGGCCGCGCGCAGGCGATCCAGATCGGCGGAGCTCACCGTGAAGTTCACGTAGAGCGGATCGAGCTGGTCAACCGTGGTCAGCAGGGTCGAGCTGGAACCGGTGTCGGCGTTGCTGGCGCCGACGATGGCACCCTCGGTGACCTGCTGCTGGCCGGCGCGCCCATCGATCGGCGACTCCACATGGGTATAGCTGAGGTTGATGCGGGCGCTCTGCACAGCCGCTTCAGCCTGCTTCACCGCGGCTGCGCTGCTGCGCTCGTTGGCTTCGGCGGCGTCCACATCGGACTGCGAGACATAGTGCTGCGGCAGCAACTGGCGCAGACGGTCGGCGGTCTTGTGATAGTTCACATAGGTGGCCTGCGCCGACGCCAGGTTGGCCACGCTGGAGGCCAGCGCCGCCTGATACACGGCCGGGTCGATCTCAAACAGGATCTGGCCCTGCTTGACGTCCGTGCCTTCCTGATAAGCGCGCTTGAGCAGCACGCCTGAGACGCGGGCGCGCACATCGGCGCTGCGATAGGCCGACACACGGCCCACCAGGTCCTTGGTCAGCGGCGTGCTCTGGACCTGGGCCTTCACCACGCCGACTTCCGGCGGTGGCATCTGGGGCGGGCCTTGTTCCTTGCCTTTGCCACAGGCGGCCAGTGAGAGCAGGCCAAGGCACAGCAGGGGTGTGCGCAATGACGTGGACTTCATGTGGGCTCCATTCTTTATCTTTAATGTGGTCAGGGGATGCAGCGCGTCGACACCTATCCAGGCGACGACAAATCAATGGCTTGCGACGAACACACAGCGGCCCCGCGAGTCCAGGGTCCCGTGGAACGGGAAACGCAGGACGGGCGGGGCCCGGAAGCCGTGGCTCGTTCAGGCAGGCGAGCTTGGACTATACCGTACAGTTTACAATTTGTAGAGCCACCCTCACTACGCCAGGCGGGCTTCTCCGGCCATCCGGACGCGCTTCTCGGGCCGCGCTGAGATCAGTTTGCTGTACCCCTTGGAGGATCGCCGGGTACTAATGTTGGCTGAATTCCGTGAAGGAAGGGTGTCGGTGTCCATGGCACCCGCCGGACTGCGGGGGCATGGTGCCAGTCCGCCCGTCGAGGGGCCTGTGCCGATGGTCCGGTTGCGTGTCGCGGCCACTTGCTAACAACACACCGAAACTGAGTGAGGCGTGCGGGCGCTCCTATTTTGGTTGGCCCGGCAGCGGTGCGCGCAGGACAGATTTTCATCTGCTGCGCTGCAACGTTTTGATGAGTCCGCGCAATGACATACGCATAGGTATTGCATGGCCAGCACCGCTGGCCGGCCCGGACCATTCGTTGGCAACACGTGAGCGCGGCAAGTCTTTCGAATGCTGCAAAGTGTTTTTCCTGACACCGAATGGTCATGTCGTCCTCGCGCAAACACCCTCGCAACGCATTTGCTGCACAGGCGTCATCCCCTGCTACTAGCTGAAGTTCGCCTTTCACAAAGGTGGATTAGGCATGTTGCGAGGCGTATCCTTTTGAGGCTTTTTTAGGCTCATTCCGTCTCCCCAAAACAGTAGATGCCATGAACGCGATTCGTGCGGCTAGCAACAGCTCATTCCCCACTGTTGTTTTCGAAGAACTGAAGCAAAGCGGATTTCCTACCGGGCGCCTTGATGAGGCGCAATTTTTTATCAGCGCTTTCTTCTCGCGTATCGCCGACAGCGACCTCGAGTTGCATACGGCTCGTGAGTGGGCCGGGCTGATTGCGGACCTGCTCAATTTCATGCAGCAGCGCAAGCCAGGCCACGCCACGGTGCGGGTGGTCAACCCGGAAACCGGCCATGCGGGCCGCAGCTACATCGAGGTCGTCACCGACGACATGCCCTTCCTGGTGGACACCGTCACCATGGTTGCAGGCGAAAATCTGCAAATCCACGCCGTGATCCATCCGGTGGTGGAGGTGTCGCGTGACGCCTCCGGCAAGCTGCTGAAGATCGGTGTCGCCGACGGCCAGTCCGAATCGGTGATGCATTTTGAAGTCGATCGCGTAGCGAACGACGAAGAGCTCGCCAAGCTCAAGGCCCGCCTCGAAGGCGCGCTGGAAGACGTGCGCATCGCCGTGGCCGACTGGAAGAAGATGCGCGATCAGGCGCTGACCATCGCCACCGACCTGTCGTCACGTCAGTTGCCGATCGACGCCGCCTCGATCACGGAGGCCTCTGAATTCCTGCGCTGGCTCGCCGACGACAACTTCACCTTTCTCGGTTACCGCGAATACGAAGTGACCGAAGCCGACGGCGAAGAAGTGCTGCGCGCCAACGAAACCTCGGGCGCGGGCATCCTGCACAAGAGCGAACGCTCGCTGGCGCCGCGCTCGCTGCGTTCGCTGGTGGCCAGCGACCTGCCGCAGTCTGGGGCTACCGACGCCATCATCCTCACCAAGACCAATGCGCGCTCGCATGCGCATCGTCCGGGCTACATGGATTACGTGGGCGTGCTCAAGTTCGACGCCAACGGCAAGCCGGTGGCTGAGCAGCGCTTCCTGGGCCTGTTCTCTTCCAACGCCTATATGGCCCGTCCGCAGGACGTGCCGCTGGTGCGCCAGAAGTTCGAGTACGTGATGGAGCGCTCCGGCCTCAAGCGCGACTCGCATTCGGGCAAGGCGCTGCGCCACATCCTGGAAACGCTGCCGCGCGACGAGCTGTTCCAGAGCAGTGACGAAGAACTCTTCAACACCGCCATGGGCACGCTGGAACTGCGCCAGCGCGCACGCACGCGCATCTTCGTGCGCCGCGACCGCTACGGCCGCTTCGTGACCTGCCTGGTGTATGTCCCGCGCGAACGCTTCAACACCACGGTGCGCGAGCGCATCGAGGCCATGTTGAAGGACACCATGCGCGGCGAAAGCCTCGATTCGTCCGTGTTGATGGGTGAGGCCGCGCTGGTGCGCCTGCATGTGGTGGTACGCCCGAAGATCGGCGACCAGGTGCAGTACGACTCGGCCGAGCTGGAGAAGGGCGTGGCCGCCATCGTGCGCAACTGGTACGACGACGTACGCGACGAGCTGGTGCACGCGCTGGGCGACCATGACGGCGTGGTGTTGGCCAACCGCTATGCCAAGTCGATGCCAGCTGGCTACATGGAAGACGTGTCCCCGGCCGTTGCCGCACAGGACGTGCACCAGTTGTCGCTGCTCAAGGGCGACGACGCAGTGCGCATGTCGTTCTACCACCCGGCCTCTCGTCCGGAAGAGCTGCGCTTCAAGATCTACCGCAGTGGTGGCGACATCGCTCTGTCCGAAGTGCTGCCGCAGTTGGAGAACCTGGGCCTGCGCGTGCTCACCGAGCACCTGTACGACATCAATGTCGGCGGCACCCAGCTTTACATCCAGGACTTCGAAGTGCAGACCGCCGGCAGCCTCGCCTTTGGCGTGGAGCAGGTTGGTTCGCTGTTCGAAGATGCCTTCGAGCAGATCTGGCGTGGTAACGCGGAGAACGACGGCTTCAACCGTCTGGTGCTCGGCGCCAAGCTGAGCTGGCGTCAGGTGGCCATGCTGCGCGGCTACTGCAAGTACCTGCTGCAGACGGGCGTGGCCTTCTCGCAGGCTTACATGGAAGACGCCTTCAACCGCTATCCGGCCATCGCCGGTCTGCTGGTGGAGATGTTCCTCGCCAAGTTCGACCCGCGCCGTGAAACGCTGGCGGCCGACGAGCTCAAGCGCGCCGGCGACTTGCTGCGCGGCGAAATGCAGGTGCTGATCCCCGAGTCGCTGCGCCACGCGCATCCGGCTCTCGTCGACGGTTTGGTGGGTGCACTGTCCAAGCCGCGCGCCGAGCAGATCACGGTTATCGAAGAGGCTATCGGTACGCTGCTGGAAACCGTCTCCAGTCTGGACGATGACCGCATTTTGCGCAGCTTCATCGCGCTGATTCGCGGCACGCTGCGCACCAGCTTCTTCCAGCAGTGGAACGACCAGTACCGCAGCTACATCAGCTTCAAGTTCGACTCGCACGGTGTGCCGGAGCTGCCGAAGCCGGTGCCGTACCGCGAAATCTTCGTGTGCGCCCCGCGCGTGGAAGGCATCCACCTGCGCTTCGGCCCGGTGGCGCGTGGCGGCTTGCGTTGGTCCGACCGTCGCGAAGACTTCCGCACCGAAGTGCTGGGCCTGGTGAAGGCGCAGATGGTGAAGAACACCGTGATCGTGCCGGTGGGTTCGAAGGGCGGCTTCTACGTCAAGCGTCCGCCTGTGAACGGCGACCGCGACGCGCAGTTGGCCGAGGGCATTGCCTGCTACCGCATGTTCATCAGCGGCTTGCTGGACATCACCGACAACCTGGTCGAGGGCAAGGTAGTGCCGCCGCACGATGTCGTGCGTCATGACAAGGACGATCCGTACCTGGTTGTCGCTGCCGACAAGGGCACGGCCACGTTCTCCGACATCGCCAACGCCATCTCGGTCGAGCACGGCTTCTGGCTGGGCGACGCGTTCGCGTCGGGCGGCTCGAACGGCTACGACCACAAGGGCATGGGCATCACCGCCAAGGGTGCATGGGAGTCGGTCAAGCGCCACTTCCGCGCGCTGGGTCGCGACAGCCAGACGCAGGACTTCACCTGTGCGGGCATCGGCGACATGTCCGGCGACGTGTTCGGCAACGGCATGCTGTTGTCGCGTCACATCAAGCTGGTCGCGGCGTTCGACCATCGCCACATCTTCCTTGACCCGACGCCGGACATCGAGCGTTCGTTCGTGGAACGCGAGCGCATGTTCAAACTGCCGCGTTCGAGCTGGGACGACTACAACAAGTCGCTGATCTCCACGGGCGGCGGCGTGTATCCGCGCACGCTGAAGTCCATCCCGATCTCGCCGGAAGTGCGTGCCGTGCTAGGCATCAAGCCGGACGTCACCCAGCTGGCGCCGAACGAACTGCTCAGCGCCATCCTGAAGGCGCCGGTGGACCTGTTGTGGAACGGCGGCATCGGTACCTACGTGAAGTCCAGTGCCGAAACCCATGCCGACGCGGGCGACCGCGCCAACAACGCACTGCGCGTGAACGGTGCCGAGCTGCGTTGCAAGGTCATCGGCGAGGGCGGCAACCTGGGCTTCACCCAGAAGGGCCGTATCGAAGCTGCACAACATGGCGTGCTGCTCAACACCGACTTCATCGATAACTCGGCCGGTGTGGACACCTCCGATCACGAGGTGAACATCAAGATCCTGCTTGGCGACGCCGTGCAGCGCAACGAGCTCACGCTCGACCAGCGCAACACGTTGTTGGCCAGCATGACCGACGAAGTGGGCCAGCTGGTGCTGTGGGATAACTACCGCCAGAACCAAGCCATCACCTTGATGGAGCACCAGTCGGCGCACCGCATTGGTTCGATGGCGCACTTCATCCGCATGCTGGAGCAGGAAGGCCTGCTCGACCGTCAGGTGGAAAACCTGCCGACCGAAGCGGAGCTGACCGAGCGCAAGACGCGCGGTATCGGCATGACGCGTCCGGAACTCTCCGTGCTGCTGTCGTACGACAAGATCAAGCTGTTCCAACAGCTGCTCGACTCGGACGTGCCGGAAGATCCGTACCTGTCCAAGGAACTGGTGCGCTACTTCCCGGAACCGCTGCACGCGAAGTACGCCGACCATATGCAGCGCCATCGCCTGAAGCGCGAAATCATCGCCACGGCTGTGACCAACTCCACCATCAACCGCATGGGCGCCACCTTCATGATGCGCATGCAGGAGGACACGGGGCAGGGGCCGGCAGCTATCGCCAAGGCGTACACCGCCGCACGTGAAATCCTCGATGCGCGTGAGCTGTGGGCACAGATCGAAGCGCTGGATGGCAAGGTGGCGGAAGCCACCCAGATCGACGCCATCCTGCAGATTTGGTCGCTGCTGCGTCATACCGCGCGTTGGTTGCTGAACCGTCCGGGCGGCACGCTGGACATCGCCGCCAACGTGGAGCGCTACCAGGCGGGCGTCACCGAGTTGCGTGCGGCGCTGCCCAACGTGCTCACCGAGACCGGCAAGCAGGAGTTCGCCACCAGCCAGGAGAAGTGGGAAGGCCTGGGCATGCCGGGCGAACTCGCCCTGCGTCTGGCGCGCCTGCCCGAACTGCGTGCCATGCTCGACATCGTCGAAGTGGCGCAGCAGAGCGGCCAGCCGATCGCCAAGGTCGCCGGTGTGTTCTACGAACTGGGCGAGTCGCTGGACCTGGAATGGCTGCGCAGCCAGATCGAGGCGCTGCCTGTGGAAGGCGCATGGCACGCGCAGGCACGTGGCTCGCTGTTGGATGAGCTCAACCACCAGCATCGCGCGTTGGCCCTGCAGGTACTGACGTTGACCGGTGCCTCCAAGGACATCTCGCCGGTGAAGGCATGGCTGCAGCGTGACGACGCCACGCTGAAGTACACCCGCAACATGCTGGCGGAGATCCTTACCCAGAACGCGGACTATCCGATCGCCTCGGTCGCGGTCCGTCGTCTGGCCCAGTTGGCGCAGGTGCCGGTGAACCAGTAAGGCCGTTCGCGGCCCCGGCACCGCCGGGGCTGCGGTGACACGGAGCAACATCACGAAGGGCGCGGACCGGCGACGGTCTTGCGCCCTTCGTCTATCTACGTTCAACTGGCGGCCTCCTTCCGAACGTTGACCGGCCATATGCGCTTCGCCTTCGTCGCCAGCGAAACCAACGTTGCCCAGCAGGCTCGGCGCAAACTCGTCGACCGTTATGGCGACGCGTCGCCCGAGGAGTCTGACGTCATCATTGCGCTGGGTGGTGATGGCTTCATGTTGCGCACGCTGCATGCCTATCGCGCCCTGCCTGCGCCGGTCTACGGCATGAAGCTGGGGCGTGTGGGCTTTCTGATGAACAAGCACCGGTTGGATGAGATGGAGGAGCGTGTCTCCCGCGCTCATGCCGCGGTGCTGTATCCATTGGAAATGCGCACAATCGACGCCCATGGTGAAGTGCACCACGCGCTCGCCTTCAATGAAGTCTCGCTGCTGCGCCAGAGCAACCAGGCCGCGCACCTGGAAGTAAAGCTCAACGACACCGTGAAGCTGCAGAACCTGGTCTGCGACGGCATCCTGGTATCCACGCCGGCGGGCTCCACCGCGTACAACCTTTCGGCACACGGCCCGATCCTGCCGTTGGACGCCAACGTGTTGGCGCTCACCCCGATCAGCCCATTCCGCCCACGCCGTTGGCGCGGCGCCATCCTGCCGCATCGCACGCTGGTGACGCTGCGCGTGCTCGACCCCGGCAAGCGCCCGGTTAGCGCCACCGCCGACTATCACGAGGTGCGCGACATCCGCGAGGTGGCGATTCGCCAATCGCCAGGGCAGGGCGTGCGACTACTGTTCGATCCGGAGCACAACCTGGAGCAGCGCATTCTGGACGAGCAGTTCGCACAGGATTGAATACTCTGGGGAATGACGGTGCGGGGAGGCGTGCGACATTCCCGCAACCTATCTTTTGCTAGATTGCTCTCCATGACCCGCCCGACACCTTCCGCCCACGACTCTTCCTCAGCTGGTGACAACCGGCTTGTGGTAGCGATTTCCTCGCGCGCCCTGTTTGACCTCGGTGATAGCCACGAGTTGTTCGAGCATCAGGGGTTGGACGCTTACCGCGCGTTCCAGATCGAGCATGAGAACGAGATACTGAAGCCAGGGGTGGCTTTCCCGCTGGTGCAGAAGCTGCTGGATCTCAACAAGCTGGCGGGCGACGTGCCACCGGTCGAGGTGATCCTGCTGTCGCGTAACTCCGGGGACACGGGCCTGCGCATCTTCAATGCGATCCAGCACTACGGGCTGGAGATCAGCCGCGCTGCATTCACCAGCGGGGCACCGACCTCCGATTACATCGCGCCATTCAAGGCCGACCTGTTTCTTTCCGCCAACGCTGAAGACGTGGGTCGCGCGCTTGCAGCGGGTGTGGCGGCAGCCACCATTCTCCCTTCCGTCGCGCCACCGCGTGCCACCGAGCAATTGCGCATCGCTTTCGACGGCGATGCCGTGATCTTCGGTGACGAGGGCGAACGCGTTTCGCGTGAGGAAGGGCTGGAAGCCTTCCATCGCAGTGAGCGCGAACTGGTCGACGAGCCACTTTCGGTGGGGCCGTTCCGTGGATTTCTCACCGCCGTGCATCGTCTGCAGGCGGCGTTTCCTGCGGAGGATTCACCCATCCGCACCGCGCTGGTCACCGCGCGCTCAGCGCCGGCTCACAAGCGCGTAATCCTCACGTTGCGCCGCTGGGGTGTGCGCATCGACGAGGCATTGTTCCTTGGCGGTCGCGACAAGGGGCCGTTTCTCGATGCTTTCGGCGCAGACATCTTCTTCGATGATTCGCCGGCCAACGTGGAGTCGGCGCGCAAGCATGTGGCGACGGGGCATGTGCCGCATGGTGTATCGAATCGCTGATCTACCTGGGTATCCACGGAGGGAATCATGAAAGCACGCATTGCCACTCTGACGATGATCGCCTGCTTGGCGGCGGGTTCGGTCCATGCCGCCAGCAACACGGCACTCGAGCACATGCTGAAGCAGTCTACCCATGAGGCTCCCCCTGATCAGGCGGCACGGATGCACGAGGCCATTGCCTCTTCGCCTGCGCTGGAAGCACAGCTTAATGCGTTGATCGCATCAGGCTTGCTGACCCGTTTTGCCATCGGCGTTACGCCGGATCAGGTGCCTCGGCGAGGGCCATTTTCCGCATGGATCCATGAAAGTACCTGGGCCTTCAGCGGCGATTTCATCGGGAAGCACGGCAAGCAGCGCTTGTTCGACGTCGTGCAGCCTGACGACATCCTTCCGGACAATCTGGTGTTCGCCCTGGGGCACATGGCCTACGGGGCGAAGACGGCAAAGGAGCTGGCGGCCCAAGAGGCCTCGCTCCAGGCGTCCTACAAGACGCAGGCATCTTCCGGCAATCATGACGCTACGTCCTTCGTAAAACAGTCCGTGTCGCTGCAAATCAACAACGACGCCGCAGCGACCATTCAGGGCTGGAACGACACGGTGGATGCCGCCCAGCATGAGAACGGTGGCAAGCCACTGACTGCTCGCCAGTCGGCCTCGCTGATGATGAACCTGCAATACCGCGGCGCGTTGATCAAGGCGATGCAGGCGCCGGCAGGCAGCAATATGCAGATTGGCAACGACGGTCACGTCGAGATAACGCCCGCCAACATCGCCGCCGTTGCCAATGCGCTCTCCACGTCTTCAGTGTTCGACGTGCAGTAAAACGCGAACCGTTCAAGGCACCGAGTGGCCCTTGCTGGCCGTCCATATGGCGTACCAGTCTTCGGCTTCGAGCGGGGCGTCGAGTGCGGCCACGGCGTCTCGCAGGCCATCGATGCGCCCCGTGCCTGTGATCACGTGCGGGCGCGAGGGATGGCGTAGCACCCAGGCGAACGCCAGTGTGGTGAGGCTGATCCCGTAGTGGTCAGCGATCGAAGTCATCTCAGCGCGCACGCGTACAGCCTGCTCGTCCTCGCCAGTAAACAGGCGGCCGCCACCCAGCGGGGACCAGATCATCGGTCGCAGGCCAAGTTGTTGGGCCTGGTCGAGCGTGCCATCGTCCAGCGCGTTCATCTGCAGAGGCGACAGCTCCACCTGGTTGGTCAGCAGCGGATGGTGCTGGTGCAGCAGTGCGAACTGACTCGTCGTGTGGTTGGACACGCCCCAGTGCGCAACCTTGCCTTCGCGCGTGAGCGTGGCGAAGGTGTCGGCCAGCCCGGCGGCATCCATCAGGTAGTCGGGGCGATGGATCAGTACCAGATCCAACTGCTCGGTGTGCAGGTTGCGCAGCGACTGCTCCACCTGGGCCCGCACATAAGCGGAGGAGGTGTCGTAGTAGTTGATGCGATAGGGGTGTTGCGCGGAGCGCAGCCGGATGCCGCACTTGGTGATCAGCTGCATGCGTCCGCGCAACGATGGCTCTGCCTTCAGCGCCTCGCCGAACTGGGCTTCCGCCTGGTAGTCGCCGTAGATGTCCGCGTGATCGAACGAGGTGATGCCCAGTTCCAGCGCTTGTTCGATCCAGCGCACGCGCTCTGGCACGCTGAGTTGCCAGCTGACGATGCGCCAGAGGCCGGCGACGATGGGGGAGAGGGTGAGGGATGGAGTGGGCATGGTGATTGGGTGGGTTTGGCGGAGGCGAGGCAGTGTGCCAAGGCTGGGGGTGGTGTGCCAGCGCGGGGGATGAGGCGAGGATTTTTTGCTCCCTCTCCCCTTTGGGGAGAGGGTTGGGGTGAGGGGTGGGTGCTCGCCTCATCGTTTCATCTGTGTCGTCATCCCGGCGCAGGCCGGGATCCAGAGCCTCGGTGTTTGGTTGTCGCGTTGGGGCATCCTGGTCGCCTACGCAGCGGGCGTTTCGCCCTCCTGCCGGAGGCCGAGTCACTTTTCTTTGCTTGCCCAAAGAAAAAGTAACCCAAAGAAAGGGCACCCCCACTTGGCGCTGGCCGGTGAAGCCGGCCAGTTCGTGAGGGGCGGCCGGGCTTTTCGCCAGGGCATCCTGCCCTGGCGAAAAGGGATCGGCATCCTTGCCGATCCCCCTGCGGGCCTTTTCGTCCACCCCTCACCGCCGCACAGGGGGCCCGAAGGTCAAAAGCGCCGAGCCGACGGCTCGTGCAGCGGCGCTGCACATTGCGTCGCGGCAGGTC
>NZ_NRDP01000040.1:0-21115 GCF_002878475.1 Dyella sp. AD56 | reverse complement strand
ATCCTTCAGTCGCTTTGCTTCGGGCACGCTCATGCCTCCGAATTTACTGCGCCACAGGTAATAAGAAGCCTCACTGAAGCCGTGCTTGCGGCACTGCTCCTTGACTGGCATGCCGGCTTCAACCTCTCGCAGGAAGCCGATGATCTGCTCTTCGGTAAAACGCTTCTTCACGTCCAATCTCCTTCGGTTGGGGGATTGGACTCCAAATCGAATCGCTACTCAAAAGCGGGGGGACGTCGGAAGCCTTGTCGGCCTCTTTTGTGGAGGAAAACTCCGAAGATGCGCTGATGCGCAATCGGGAAGAGTTCCGAAACCTGCCCACGGGTGCCAAGGTTGAGGTGGCGCAGTTCACCCATGCCCTGGTCGCCGACCACCCGAGCATTGCACCGGAAGCATTGGCCAAGGCCGTGCGTGCGGTCATCCAACTCCAATCGGGACGAGGTGGGATCCGCCTGCTGGACAAGCTCATGCACCTCGATGAAACCGACATCGAGGGTCTGGATCGCCTGTTGGAACAATGGACGGTCCAAGATGCCCTGGTCGTGCTGGATGAAATTGATGCCCGCCTGTCGGTCATCGCCGCCATCGAAAAGTTGGCCGGCGATCCGGCCACCGATGAGCTCCACACCCTTCACCCTCTGATCACCAAGGCGCGCTGGCTCTTTGGGCCGGAGTTCGACAGCTCCGAATACGCCTCCAACAGCACGCTTCGGACCGTGGCCGAAGAGGTCTTCGGATCTCGCAAGGCGGACACCACGTTCCAGAACCCCCGCCGGCGCCCTGACCTGGTGATCCTCGGCGATGCAACGATCTCGTTGACCGCCACCACCACATTCAACGGCACGGATCACCTGGCCTGCATGCGGGACGTGCTCCTAATCGAGTTGAAAAAGGGGCACTCAACGATCCGCCGCGAGGAGATGCACCAGGCCGAAGGCTACATCGAGGACTTGATGTCCAACGGTGCCTTGGCAAGCCGGCCGTTTTTCCATGCCTATGTGGTTGGCCACGAAATCGCCCAGGCAACCACGCGCACCAAGTCACTCGGTGAAGGCCAAGACGTTTTTGCCCGCATCCAGGCCACCACTTACAACCAGCTCACCGACACAGCCAACCGTCGTTTGATGAACCTCAAAGAGCGCATCCCATCGCGTTACGAGGAGGTCAATGGCTATGACCTGGTGCAGAAGGTCATGGGGCAACCGAGCCAGGCATCACTGGTGCCTCAAGGCATCGAATAGGTCGGGGCAAGGCACCGCCCATAACACCTTGACAGCCCCAGCAACAGGGCTAGGCTCAAAGCCACCTATTGATCAAGGCTTCCATTATGGAACACCAAAGGGTGCCCTCATTTCGTGAGATGGTGAAACCACTCGCAATATATTTAGGCGGGTTCATTGCTCTTGGCTGCCTGTTTAGGCTGCTCGCCCTCTTCCTGTGATTTCACCACATATGAATATCTAGTCTTGAACGCGAGCGGGGGTGCCATGGAGGCGAAAATTGGGTCAACACTAAGCTTCTGGATATTGGCAACTGGCTTCGCTTCTTCATCATCTTTTTCAAACTCCTTGCCATCAAAGTTTGAACCAAAGCAATAGAACATTATATTTGCGACACCAAGAGCAACATTTAAAGCTCCGCTTGGTTTGTGGTGAAAAAATCGGTATATGCCACTTAGGATAAACAGCGTCCCAAAATTAAGAAATATGGGATAGAAGTCGTCCAGCGTGAGCTTCTTAAAGAATTTGTATTGTTCCTTTGCCCAGCGTTTTTCTATAAAAAATATCCCTAACGCGCCCATCCCCGCGAGCACCTGAAATAGCCAAACCTCACCGTCTGCTATTTCAATAATCTTATCTACACCCAAGACTTTTGCGTCTTGGTTCGCAAGCCATGGGACATTTTTAAGATGACCATCCGAAAAAGATAGGCCCACCATAACAAGGCCCCAAAACATAATATTGACAAACACGCGAAACAAAACATCACGCCGAAGTTTTAGTTTCATTACTTAATGCCTCGCCGAGTTTCAGCCTCTTTCCGGAAACTCAATCCATGCTCAAACAAGCCCTGATCGCCACAAGATTTATTCCAAAATGGAGAGCGGAAGAAGTAATCGCCCTCATCTCCTTCGGACCATATTCTCCGCTATAAATCTCCACGTGCTCTTCATCGAGATCGTGCCCGACATATGCGCACCGCCACTCCAACGGAACCTTGCCCGACTTCATCGCCTGGATCGCAGTTTTGCGCAAACTGTGGAACCCATACTTACCCTTATCAGGCTTGGTGATGCCCACAGTCTCGATGTGACGCCCGTAGGCCTTCGAAAGCCAGTCACCCTGGCCATTGACCGACCCAATCTTGATCTTCGGGAACAAACGCTTTTCGCCCCGCTCCCTGAGCCTTTCCACGCGCTCCATCAGGCCCAGGGTGATCAGATCAGGATGGATTGGAATGGTTCGTAGGCTGGGCTCGTTCTTGACGCTCTGACCTTCTCCTTCGTCAGTGATCATCATGCACGGCACACCATCCACCGTGGTGAAGTCCACCAACGCCAACTGGCCCACCTCGGACACACGGGCACCCGTATAAAGCCCAATCACCGCGCCCCAGCGCGCGCCTTCGCTCAGGTTGGCAAGCGCCTCAGCGGTATAAAGCGCCTGGATTTGTTCAAGGGTGAAGGCCTTGAAGCCGAACGCCCGGCGCTTCTTCTTTTCCTGCTTGCGGTAGATGACATGCCCTGCCGCTGGATTCTCGTCCTTGGGAAACTTGGGATAGGCGCCGGCGGACACTGCCCAGTTGAAAAAACCCCGCAGATAGGACGTCTTGTTGATCAGGGTTGGGGTCTGCAACCCGCTGGCACGGAGCGCTTCGACCCAGGCATGAACATCCTCGCGCTGCACCTCATGCAGCATCTTGTTGATGCCGACATGCCGGGCAAACCCGTTGATCGCGGCCGCCTTGATGATCAGGGTCTTTTTCAGGGTGTCCGCCTCAATGCTTTTCAGCCAAGCATCAGCGGACTTGCCGATCGCACGGGGGCGGGGGGGCGCGGGTGAAGGCGTTTGCATAGAGAGAGACTGTTGGAGTGATGCACCGAGCGCTTCCAGCACCGAACGGAGGCCACCTTCGGGCTCAGGGTTGGCCTTCGGTATCTCTCGTTGAAGAAATGCCGGCATCGTCTTTGCCATCTCCGCCAACGCCTCCATAGCGCGGGCGTGATCTTCTGGGCCATTTGCCTCAATGCTCGCGGAGCCGTCCGGGTTGATCTTGCAGGCGTAATCGACGAGTTCGTTACCCATCCCCGTGCGAAGAACCAACTCTCGCCTGCGGGACTTGCCAAGCCCATCGCTGCCGTCCTTAGCCATCGCCGCCCCCTTGCGTCGGATACTGGCGAAGATTTGAGCATAGTGAGCGCTTAACGTGTAAGCCCCCAGCCGAGCCAGGGATGGATCACGCGTGCGAAGGGATCGCTTGATGATCCGGACACCAAAGAGCCCTTGAAGGTCTCTGGGGACCACCAGACGAAAGTGAAAAACGCCTGAGGCGTGGCGCAACAAATGGTGTGCAAGCCGCATGGTTGTTGACCAACCAACTTGACCAAGCGCCGTTTCTCTCAGTTCACAAAAAAGCCCTTAAAAAAGGGCTTTTCGTGAAGTCTGGCGGAGAGAGTGGGATTCGAACCCACGGTAGGCTTACACCTACGGCAGTTTTCAAGACTGCTGCCTTAAACCGCTCGGCCATCTCTCCGTGTTTGGTTGCGTCCGGTGACTCGGGCTAGGCCGTGAAAGTCACTGGATTCCTGCTTATGCAGGAACGACGAGCGTTGAGGGCCGCCATCCTATCAGGAATGGCTCGCCGTTCCCCGCCCTTTTTTCGACAAGGCGAACATCGCCCACAGCATGATGCCCACCGGAACCGCTGCGCCGACCAGCGGAAGCAGCAGTACGGGCGAGCGGATGACCATGGGGACCAACTGGGTGGCAGCGGCGAAGGCGATGATGCAGAAGCGCAGTGCGCGGCTTTGCCGGGCGAACCAGAAGGCGCCGATGACCAGCACAGTGGCGAGGATGCTGAGCAGCAGGTCCACCGTGGGCATGGGGAACATGGTGATCAGCCCCAGGCGCGTGAGCAGCTCGGTGGCGAGGATAGTCAGCAGCGTGTAGCTGGCAGTGAGTTCAACCTTGTCCCAGCGCGTGCTGCTCATCGACATGGCCTCAGGCTAGCTGTTCTTGGCCGCGCAGGTAGGGGCGCAGCGCGTCGGGCACGGTGATGGTGCCGTCGGCGTTCTGGTAGTTCTCCATCACGGCGACCAGGGTGCGGCCCACTGCCAGGCCAGAACCGTTCAAGGTGTGCACCAGCTCCGGCTTGCCGGTGGCGGGGTTGCGCCAGCGGGCCTGCATGCGGCGGGCCTGAAAATCGCCGCAGTTGGAGCACGAGGAGATCTCGCGGTAGGTGTTCTGGCTGGGCAGCCACACTTCCAGGTCGTAGGTCTTGATGGCAGAGAAGCCCATGTCGCCGGTGCACAGCAGCACTTTGCGGTACGGCAGCTTGAGTAGTTGCAGCACCTTTTCGGCGTGGCTGACCATTTCTTCCAGCTGGGCGTGCGACTGCTCGGGCGTGGCGATCTGCACCATTTCGACTTTCTCGAACTGGTGCTGACGGATCATGCCGCGCGTGTCACGGCCGTAGCTGCCGGCTTCGGCGCGGAAGCACATGCTGTGCGCGGTGAGGCGCATGGGTAGTGCGTCGGCTTCGACGATGCTGTCGGCGACGAGGTTGGTCAGCGCGACTTCCGCGGTGGGGATGAGATAGCGCTTCGCCTCATTGACCTCGGTGGAGAACAGGTCGTCCTCGAACTTGGGCAACTGGCCGGTGCCCTTCATCGCTTCCGCGTTGACGATCAGCGGCACGTTGCATTCGAGGTAGCCATGCTCGCCGGTCTGCAGGTCGAGCATGAACTGCGCGAGCGCGCGGTGCAGGTGCGCCAGCTGGCCGCGCAGCACGGTGAAGCGTGCGCCGGAAAGCTTGGCGCCGTCGTCGGCATCGAGCCAGCCGTGGCGGGCGCCGAGGTCGACGTGGTCTTTCACGTCGAAGTCGAACGTGCGCGGTGTACCCCAGCGCAGTTGTTCGGCGTTCTGGGTTTCATCGCTGCCCAGCGGCACGGACTCATGCGGGATGTTGGGCACGCCCAGCGTGATGTCGGCCAGCTTGGCCTGTACGTCAGCCAGCGTCTGCTCGTTGGCCTTGAGTTTGTCGCCGATGCCGGCGACTTCAGCCATCAACGGGGCGACGTCTTCGCCCTTGGCCTTGGCCTGGCCGATAGCCTTGGATCTTGTGTTGCGCAGGTTCTGTAGCTCCTGCGTCTCGGTGGACAGCTGCTTGCGCTGGCTTTCCAGCGACTCGATGGAGGCCACGTCGAGTTCGTAGCCACGGGTCTCCTTGAGGCGCGCGGCAGTTTCGGCCAAGCGCGAGCGCAGCAGTGCGGGGTCCAGCATGTCGGGTCCAGATAAATGACTTGGAACCTTGGATTATCACCGCGGCAACGCCGGAGGGGCAATGCGGCGCGCGCTCAGACCCCGGAGCGCCCGCCCTGCGGAAACACGGCAGGCGCTCCACTTGGAGCAACGCCTCAGGCGGCAGCCCAGGCCACGGCATCGGCGCCGGCCGGCAGCCGCATGGAGCTGGCGGGATCGGTGACCGCACGCCACACGGCCTCGGCCACGTCAGTCACATAGGTCACCGGATCGGTCGACTGCGCCCAGCCATTCATCACGCCCTGGGCCAGGCCTGCGTACGCCTCTGGGAAACCCGCGCTCATGCGGGACCGCGCATTCTCGCCAAAGCGAGTTTCTGGCGCCCGCCCGGGCAGCACCAGCCGAACCCGGATGCCAAAAGGCTCCAGCTCCAACGCCAGCGACTCGGTGAACGCATTCACGGCAGCCTTGCTGGCGGTGTACACGGACAACAGGTGCAAAGGCCTCAGCGTGACCGTGGAGGTGACGTTGACGATGACGCCATTCGCCCGCTCGCGAAACTGCGGCAATACCGCCTGTGTCATGGCGATGGTGCCCAAGGTGTTGGTCTCGAACAGCTCGCGCACGGCGTCCATGGAGGTGCCTTCCAGTGCATTGAGCAGCCCGATGCCGGCATTGTTGACGAGCGCGTCGATGGGCCCGGCGGCGTCGATAAGCCAGCGAATACTTTGCGGATCGGTCACGTCGAGCGGCAACACACGGAGGCGCTCGGAAGGTGGCAGCAGGTCTTCGCGCGGCGTGCGCATGGTGGCGATGACATTCCAGCCGCGATCAAGGAAATCGCGGGCGATCTCAAGGCCAAAACCGGACGAGCAGCCGGTGATCAGGATGGTTTTCACAGAGACTCCAGGCGTGGGGTGAAGAGGAACTGTCCCCACGATAGGTGCCAGCATCCGGACTCACTACCATCGAAAGTCCATCTTTTGTTGGCTATAGTCCAGTAATGACTGACCCGCTCTCGGAAATCGTCGCCCTGCTCCAGCCAGAGGCTGCGTTCTCCAAGATCTCCAGCGCTGCCGGCCCCTGGCAGGTGCGTCGCGTCGAGGCTGGGCGGCCGTTCTATGGCGTGATTCTGGAGGGCGCATGCCGCCTCGCCATCGAAGGGCGTGAACCGCTGATTCTCGAAGCGGGTGATTTCCTGTTGATCCCGGCCTCCTCCGGCTTTGCGATGTCGAGCGCGCCGCCACCGGAACGTGACATCGACTCCGTACCGACAATGCTGCCCAGCGGCGAGTACCGACTCGGTCGCCCGGATGGTCCGCCGGACGTTCGCATGCTGGTGGGCTACTGCACGTTTGGTTCGCCGGATGCCGCTTTGCTGGTGTCGCTGCTGCCGGAGCTCGTACACGTTCGCGGCGAGCAACGACTGTCCACGTTGGTGCAACTGGTGATCGAGGAATCACGCACGCAACGCCCTGCCCGCGAGGTCATTCTTTCGCGGCTGCTGGAGGTATTGCTGATCGAGGCCTTGCGATCTACTACGGGCACGACGGCCTCGCCGGGTCTATTGAACGGACTGGCCGATGCAAGGCTCGCCGCCGCGATACGGTGCATGCACGAAAGCCCGACCCGCGCATGGACGGTGGCGCAACTGGCAAAGGAAGCGGCGCTGTCACGCTCGGCGTTTTTCGAGCGCTTCAGCCGTGCCGTAGGCGTGCCGCCGATGGAGTACCTGCTCGCATGGCGCATGGCGCTGGCAAAGCGTCTGCTGCAACGCGATGGTGTAGGCATCGCCGACGTAGCGGAGCGTGTCGGCTACAGTTCGGCGAGTACCTTCAGCGTGGCGTTTACCCGGCACGTCGGCTTGCCACCGGCGCGGTACGCACGGGAACACACGGCGGCCCGCGAGTGAACTCGCGACACCGACCGAGCGATCAATCACCTGTGATTCAAAGCGCGCGCCGATTGCTCCGCCCCAGCCACCACGCCATCACCGCCCCAGCTAGCAACCAGCCAATAACCTGCTCCACCAGCGCCGCCACCGTGAAGTTGGTAGGAAACATGTACCAATTCCAGTACGGCACCATGGTGCTGAGCCAGGCAAACACGCTGGCAGCCAACGCAATGCTCAAGCGAGTCATAAAGCTAAACGCAGCCAACCCCATGACAAAGGCGAGCATCAAGGCCGACAAGGTGTCCGAGGCCCATTCCCGGGGTAACCTGCCGCTCATGTCGGACAGGTCGTCACCCTGCGGCATGTAGACCATGAAGGCATAAGGCGAGGCTTTGGCCTTGGCCGAATAGGCCGCCATAACGGTCTTGTCGCCCATCTTGGCGGGATCGATCGAGGGCAGAAGGAACACGCCCGCTTGCTCGCCCAGGCCGGGCCGCAAGCTGGCAAGCACGGTGTCTTCAGCTACCGGTTGGTGCATGCCGATGTCGCCCAGGCCAAGCGCCATGTGCGCTACGGCGCCCCAGATGAACATCACGATGCCACCCATCAATGCTGCAACGAGTACTCGCATGACCGTGCCTCCCCGTGATTGATTGTGTGCGGGGCCGACTCTAAGCCTGTCGCGAAGCAAGCTGCAAGCTGGGCAAAAGGACTAGCGGCGACGCTGGCCCCACCAGATGGATGGTTGCAGTATCAGCATGAGCCCCAGAGCAAAAAGCAGCCCCTTCACCCATCCGTATCCCCACCAGAAAAACAGACCGCCAACAAGCGCGATCAATGCAGCCCCCTGTTGATCTCTCCAGAATTGCCGCTTCATTCAAGCCTTCTCGCTCAAAGCACAACAAGTATCGCGAACTCAGCAGTACTGGGTGATTGGCCTGCCCCTATAGAAGCTCGGTGAAGCGCCGCAAGCGGATGTAATCAAGGCCGTTCTTTGTGCGGCTCAAACCCGTTCACATGATCAATGTAAAACAATCCCTTGGGATTGGCTTCAGTTGCAGCGGTAAATAACCCTTCCACGTCAACATCGAAGGACCGGAGCGAAAGATCCATGACATCGCCGGTTAACGCCTTATCCAAGAGAGCGGCTTTTGACTTAGGTGGAATATGATCCACAAATCGAAATCCGATGACTTCGCCACGAGCGCAGCTTGAATCTTCAAGTATTGCCCCGTGCCGCGGTGCCATCCATGCGGTGGCCCTGACACGGACTCTCTCAGCTCCTGGGGATGCCCGCTCTCTGAAGAGTTGACAAATCGTCACCTCTCTCGTGGTGTCGGCAGCCAACACAAGCAACGGCGCGATGGCGGCCGTGATTACAACCGCCGTCAGCAGAAAATTAGAAGCTGTCTCGCAATAACGTTTCAACATCCGTTGTCCCTGCACCATAAATTGGTCGACGCACTAGCTGCTTCACGAACGCGAGAGTCAATATCCTTCGGAAGAGCCCCAGGAGCGTACAGGTCCGTCGACAGCCCTAAGCCTTTTGGGACGCCCAGCTCTGTACGATAAGCATTTAGTTCGGTCGCGTACTCCTTAGTCCGGCCGTCGGGATAACCTGATGCCTTGAAATCAAGTTGATGCTGCCCCTCATGCGCAACAGCTCCGGCACCAAAAGCATTGGCAAGTTTTCCCGCCGGCACCCCGGGGTTATATTGTCTAAACGGCGCAGAGAGCGTCGATGCTTGCTTAACGTCAATGGTCATTGTCGTGGCGCTGTTTGCAACAGCAATCGTGTTCTTACTTAGCGCCCCAGCGTTCAGCGTCAGGCCATTGTTATCACCAAGTTTGCCGATGTGAGCTGATACAGCACTCAGTCGACTGTAAGCATCCGAACCCTTTTGCAATCTAGACAGTGCACTATTCATTGTATTCACAAATTGAGTGATCTGATTGCATGTCGTCGTGTCTGAACTACCACAGGCGTACCGTCCGTCAGGATCGACAAAACGATATGGATTATTATTGGCATACGAATAGCGATTAAAACTGACTGCACCGGCCGACACCGGATCCATACTCAAGAACCGCCCAACCTGCGGGTCGTAATAGCGCTGCTGCATGTAGCTGAGGCCCGTAGACCCATCCATCACATGCCCCGCATAGCCCACGCCGTCGTAGCTGGGTTTGCTCAGAGCAACACCATAGGGCTCCCAGTTGGTACGCTCGATCACCTTGCCGGTTGCGTCAGTGACTGCCACCGGACTCCCCAGCGCATCGGTGTGCTGGAACTTCACCTGATTGGCATGCGTGGTGTAGTTGCTCTCCACAGTTGCCAGCAAATGCTTGCCAAGGTAGACGTAGGACGTGTTGATCTGCCTCCACTGATCCTGACCAAAGATCAGTCGACCATCCTTGCCGTAGAACGAGAGTTTGCTTCCCAGAATCGGAACTTCTGACTGGATGCGGCGCCCTTCGCCGTCATAGCGGTAGCTTTCGATGCCCGGAACGCTGCGCAGTCGGTTACCCACATCGAACTGGTAGAGCACGCTGTTTTTGCTGGCGAGGTTGCCTTGCGCGTCGTAGCCCAGGGCTACAAGCGCAGCGCCGCCGCTGTTCTGAATGCTGGTCAGCCGATTGCGGCCGTCATAGTTGTAGTTGGCGTAGTCTTTTACACCACTCAATTGCCAGCCGCGAAGGTTGTCCAGTGGGTCATAAGTAAAGCGATGACAACTGTCGCCACCAAACATGGGCGAGCACGCGCGATAGAGACGGTCCAAGCCGTCATAGCCCATGTACCGGTCGTAACCCGCCCCCTGGATGCGATCATAAATGGTGTCGACATTGCCGTTGGCGTCGTAGGCTGTCTCCAGATCCAGCACGTTGCCATCCACGCTGCGCAAGGGGAGCTGGCGCAGGTTCTGCGCCATTTGATGCAGGATGCCGTTACCGTAGTTGAACTGCTTGATCGCTCCATTGGGGTAATAGGAGATATTGCTAGCGTAAGTACCCAGCTGACTGGAAATGCCGGTTGGCTGCCCCAGCGCATTGACCGCGTAGCTGACCTGCAGACCGTCGGGTGTGGTGTAGCCAGCTGGGTTGCCGTACGCATCGATAGCGTAAGCAATGGTCCAGTTGTACGTGTTCGGCTGACTCAGGCTTTCCCCGGTAAGAGTTCGCCTGCGGTTGTAGCCGTAGGTATTCGTCACCTGGCTAGCGCCCGCCTCGTTCTGCGTGGTGACGGACTTGGGCAAACCGTCGGGCCAGTAGGTCCAATCCTGATCACCGTTACGATCGGGGAAACTTAGCGTCTTCAGTCGATCGCGCTCGTCATAGAGGCGGGCCACCATGCGAGCCGAAGCAAACGCTTCACCACGATTGCAGTTGCCGGCATCAGGCAGGTCCAGGCCACTCGCGGACCAGGCAAGATTGCCCGCCGCGTCATACTCCATCACTGTTGCGCCAGTTTCAGGCTCGATGACTTTACACAGCAACTGATTGGCGTCGTAAACATAGCGACGCGTCTGCGGATTGGTCGGCGGCGGGGGCGGCGGGGGCGGTGGACCGACATTTACAGCGACGTTCGAACTGGCTTCACCAAACCAGGTCACGCCCTCCTGAAGCATGCGCCATTGGAAATTGTAGGTGCCGTTAGCCATCGGCACTTTGAGCGACGCTTGCACAGTGACGGTTTGCCCGGGAGCCACGTCGTTAGGTAGCAATAGGCGACCGGCACCCCACACCGCGTTGTCGGATGGGTTCTGCGAGCCCAGCTTATAGTTGGCCTCGCGACTCCAAGTGAGGGTGCCTGTGTTCTTGAACTGTAAACTGATCGATTGCGTCTGCCCGCCATACATGGTGCCTGGCACGTTCTGCCCTACGAACTGGGCATCAGGATACGGGGCCGGAACGACAAAGCTGCCGGACTTACCCACCAAGTCATTGCTATTCCCGCTGACTGGCGAAATGCCGTAGATGTAGATCGACTTGCCCGACCACTGCACAAGCTGTGCCTCGGTCAGAGCAATCGCGAACCGATAACTACCACCACCCACTTTGCACGCACTGGCGACGCCAGGCTCGCTGGCCTGGTTGGCCGGATAACTACCAACAAACGTACCGGTACCTGCCGGCCCACCGAGATAGAGGTGCACATTGATCGACTGTGCGATGGAGGTGGAACAAGCCCAGCCATTGATGATGCCTTCGCGGCTTACACTGTCGATGTTGCCGTTGATTCTGGAGTTGACGATGGTGAAGGACGCCGGGTCGGTCCAGGTGTAGTTGCCCAAGTTGTCAAAGGCGTACGCCTGCGCTTGATGGAATCCTTCACTACCGTTGAACCAGGTTGTCTGATAAGGCGAGCTAGTTATCGACGCCACCTTCGAGCCATCAACCCAAAAGTCCACACGCTGAATACTGCCGTCCCGGTCACTTGCGTTGGCACTCAACTTGACTGATGAGGGCGTGTTGTAAAACGTACTCGTGGCTACTGGAGATGTAAGCGCAACGTCCGGCGCCCAGTTGCCGCGCACGTCGACCGTCGCCAGATCAGGCTGGTTTTCGTAGGCTCCGAAAGCGTTTTCTTTGAGATGGAAGCGCGTGCCACTACTGGAAATCCAAGGTGCCGTCGCCGACCCATTGAAAGTTTTGCCCGCGTCAGCAAACTTCTGAGGATTCCTGTTGGCCAAGTCCGTGACCCACACCCCAGTGAATGTGCGATTGGCATTCCAATTGATAACGGACGTACAGACTGAGCCACCCGGTGCGATATTACATACGGAGGGCGAGGCAGAAATGGAACCGGCCGGTGGTGCAGACACTTGAAAAGTGACTCGTTGCGTAGGCACGCCGGACACGATCATCGCGGACAGTTCGACCACATGGGTACCTGGCGTATTGATGATCACGGTACCCGAAAAGGTATTCCGACCAACATCAACGTCGAGCCAGTTCCCGTCCACGGTCACGACAAGGTCAATTTCTTCATCGCACTGGAAGCCACCCGCGACCCTGATCGGTTCATTGACGGTCAACGTGTCGCCAGCGACGGGGGAGGAGATATAGGTCGTACAGCGACTGGGGCCAGCGGCATGACCAACTCCGGGCACCAGGAGACAGAAACCAAGCAACAAAAGCCACACGCCGGCACTCACGCCACGCAGATGCCTTGCTCCCTTCCTTGCTTGCATGCCTCCCCCTTTGCGCTGGCATGCGCCAACGCCCTTCCGCATCGTTTTCTAGGATTGAGACCGAGCCATTACCCAGGGCCCGGCCGGATTCAAAGCGTCGCTACAGACGCCTAGCTGCCCGCGCTGCGCGTTACCGTCAGCGGCTTGCCAAAGACATCGCGACTGATATCCGTTCTTGAACCTTCCGGTGCGACGATCCAAACGGGCTGGTCATAGCGTGGCTCGTCGAGGAAGAAATATCCGGTCGTTGTCTTGAAGCCGCGCGGGTTGGTGACCCGGGTCTGCACGCCATACAGATATTCGGTGGTGGTCACGAGTGCGCCCTTCTCCGAATCCTTCGCGGTACGCGTGACGCGCCCAAGAGCGTCGTAAGACGTCGACTCGCCAGCTTGCGCGCTATCGAAATTGACCGACCCATCCTTTCGCGGATTGCGGGGATAGGACGTAAAGACGACCTGCCCATTGAAGTCGTAGCGCTTGGCATTCCAGCGTAGAGTTTCTGCCGAGTTGCCAATGTCTTCTTCCTGGCTGACGACAGGGCGCCATAGCGCATCGAAGTAAGTGACCTTCTTGCGGTTGCCTGTCGTGGCCGTTTGGCGCCAGTGCCCTGCCGAGAGGCCATACTCGTCGCCGCCGATCAGCTCAAAGACCTGAGAGGTTGCATAACCCTCCGGCGGCCTGATGGCGGTGACGCGTCCCATGCTGTCGTAGTCGAACCCTGTGACAAAACCGTTTTCGTCGGTCAGCGAACGAATGAACCCAAAGTCATCCACTGAAGCGGCCTTTGTGGTCGTATCCGGGTAAGTAATCAACTGAGGCAGACCACGCTTCCAGTTGGTGAAACTGGTCGTGTGATTATTGCCTTCGGTGCTGCTCTTCAATGTGCCGTCACCGTAGTAGGCCATCGACGCTTGCAGCTTGCCAAAGCTGTAGATGCGCGCGGGCAAGGTAGTGGTCGCGTCATAGTCTGTTTGGCTCACCGTCAGACCAGTGTCGCTATTGACGACTCTGGCGACCTGACCCACTACCCATTTACCGGTGTGGTCGTAGTAGCTCGTCGCATCCGTCCGTCGATACCAGGAATTGGACTTAGTCGTACTGGTGGCGCGCGCGAAGGCATCGAAGCCATTCACCTGACTGGTCATCGTTATACCGTCGCGGGTAAGTGCCCGCGAGACCAAGGGGCGCAACCGCTCCGCGAAGAATGCGTTCTCACTTTCGGGACTGGAGCCGATTGGCTCGGAAAATGGTTGACGTCCGGCATCCGCGCTGGACAGGTAAGTACTGCTCTCTACCTGCAACAGCGTGCCGTCAGCCGCATAGGTATCGACCTTGAGCAGCTGGCCATCGTTGATCTCGAACTGCACGCCGTACGTGTATACCGATCGCGCCCCCAAAGGATCCACCACCGTGGTGGATTTGGTGGTCGGAGTACCCGCGTTGCAGTACTCCGTGAAACAGCCGACGGGCGTCTGATAGCTGTAGGACCACTTGTACGTAGGCAGCCCAGGTCCGGACAGGCGTTTTTCCTTAAGCGCTTCAACGTCGAAGCGCGCGGGCACGGACGACGCAAGGCTGATCTTGTAATCGTCTGTATTGACGTCAGCTCCATCCGCGTTGCCGCCCTGATCGTCCGGGATATGGCAGTTCGCTTGGACAAAGGTGCGACCGTGGCGAACGGCATCGAAAGCAAACTCGCCCACGGCGCCGGACGGGTGCTTGAGACTGCCCACGACGTCATTGCCCTTGAGCACGCGCATCCATGAACACATCAGCGTTTTGTCGTAAACGGGATGGCTGGTTCCCCGCTCCAGCGTTTCGTCATAGCCGAGACTCTGGGAATCCAATGCCTTGAAGTTGATCGCCCAGACGCTGCTATCGGGCAAGGTGACCGACGTCAGGCTGCCCTGGTATTCGTAATCGTAGGTCCAAGTCCGCGCGCCATCGCTCACGCTGGCGATCTTGTCGCCCACGTTGGGGATGGATCGATAATTCACGTTGAGTGTGCGCCCGTCGCTCGAGCTGATTTGTCGAAGGTTGTTTCCGGACCAGGAGTACTGCACCCAGTTGCCGTGCACATCTTCCACACGTGTGGGGTAGATCCGAATTTCTTGACGAACCACGGGGCGTTGCGTAATGAGCAGACGCGGCTCTTGGTAGGTCATCCACGGCTTGAGGATCGAGGCGTAAGGCCGTTTGACCATCCAGTTGAAGTAGTACTTGGTGCCATCGGGCGCGCGCGCGAGAAACCCTTCCCCTGGATCGCCATTTAGCAGCGACGGAAGACAGGAGAGATGCCAGAACTGACTCGTGACCCACGGATAGGCCGCGCCATCGGTTGGCCGAGGATTTGATGCGCTGCTGGCCACCAACACCTCTTGGCTCCCGCTTGGCGTCACCAGGTGATAGCCATGCCAGAATTCCCAGGGCTCAATGCGGTAGGCCATCGGGATGGCCCCGACAGCTGATGTGGGAGCCGAGCAGCGCAGAGGCGTCGGGCCGTAAGGGGGCTCGTTGGACTGGACCTGCCAACCCAGATCGGCGACGAAGACACCGCCGATGTAGGGGACATCGAGATCCCAATCCCCAAACGGTTCCCCGTTCCACGGACCGCCACGTGCCTCAACGGTGAAATTACGTCCGACAGAGACAGGCAAGGCGTTGTTGCCCGGAAGACTCACGTCCACCACATGAAAGGTGGTGGCACCGGTGGCGAGATTGACCTTCTCGCCGAACAAATCAGTTTTGGCGGCCTCGAAGGTTTCGGCCGCCTTGATCTTTTTGTCGAATTCCTCGGCGTAGTTTTTCGACTGAGCCAAGGCATGCGGGGCAGTCGCCAGCCCCAATAAACCGGCCACGAGCGCGACAACACGACGCTGCGACTGGAAAACAATCCCTCGCCCCACAGCAGACCTAGTCTGCAGTTTCTTCTGCATGGCATCCCCCTGCCCGCAAATACGTAATAACTTACGTCAAGTTTTTACGCATTTGCAGGAGGGTGTCAAGCTGCACACGCAGCACACGTGACGGCGTACAAAAAGTCGCCTGGATCACGCGTCCAGAAAGCCTAGGCTAGACCAGCGAAGCGGCCTACCGCTTACGCTCCCGCGCCTCACGACGCGCTTCGCGCAGACTCAGCAGCTTCTCGCGCAGCTGCAGCTCCAGTCCACGCTCCACCGGCTCGTAGAACACGGTGCCATCGATCGCATCGGGCAGCAGTTGCTGGTCGAGTGCCACGCCGCCTTCGTTGTCGTGGTCGTACTGGTAGCCCTGCCCGTAGCCCAGCCCCTTCATAAGTTTGGTCGGTGCGTTGCGCAGGTGCATGGGCACGTCCAGCGTGCCGGTTTGTTGCACCACGGCGCGGGCAGCGTTGTAGGCCTTGTAGGCGGCGTTGCTCTTGGGTGCGATGGCCAGCCAGATGGCGAGCTGCGCCAGGCCGAGTTCGCCTTCGGGGCTGCCGAGGCGTTCGTAGGTGTCCCACGCATCCAGTGCCATGCGCCAGGCGCGCGGCTCGGCAAGGCCCACGTCCTCCACCGCCATACGTGTCATGCGGCGGGCGAGATAGAGCGGGTCCACGCCACCATCAAGCATGCGGGTGAGCCAGTACACGGCGGCATCCGGATCGGAGGAGCGCACGGATTTGTGCAGCGCCGAGATCTGGTCGTAGAACTGCTCGCCACCCTTGTCAAAGCGGCGCGTGCGATCCGCAAGCACCTGTGTAAGCGTGGTTTCGTCGATGCGATGGTTTTCGGCTAGCTCGGAGGCGATTTCCAGCAGGGTGAGCGCGCGGCGCACGTCGCCGTCCGCGGCCTGTGCGATCAGCTTGAGCGACTCGTCGGCCACTTCCAGCTGCATGTCGCCAAGGCCACGCTCGCTGTCTTCCAATGCACGCTTGAGCGCCACAGCAATGTCGTCCACCGTTACCGCCTCCAGCACATGCACGCGGCAACGGGAAAGCAAGGCGGAGTTGAGTTCGAACGAGGGGTTTTCGGTGGTGGCGCCGATGAAGATGATTACGCCGCGCTCGATGTGCGGCAGAAAGGCATCCTGCTGCGCCTTGTTGAAGCGATGTACCTCGTCCACGAACAACACGGTGCGGCGACCCTGCGCGAAGTTCACTTCGGCTTCGGCCAGCGCCTTGCGCACATCGGGCAGACCGGAGAGCACCGCGGAAATGGCGCGGAAATCGGCATCTGCATAACGCGCCACCAACAGCGCCAGCGTGGTCTTGCCGCAACCGGGCGGACCCCACAGGATCATGGAATGCACGCGACCGGCTTCCAGCGCGCGGCGCAGCGCTTTGCCGGGAGCCAGCACGCGCTGCTGGCCCACGATTTCATCCAGGGTGCGTGGCCGCATGCGTTCGGCCAAGGGCTTGAGATCGTCGGACTCGGTAAACAGGCCCGGCGCGTCGAACATATCGCTGCGTGACATAGCGCAGATGATAGGGCATTAGGCTCGCCAGAGCCTGTTTATGGTCTCCGCGTGGCCCGCGCCGGGAGCTGTTTGCGCCCAGGCCAAGGAAGAGTGAAGGAGTGTACGTCCGTACACGACTGAGCGATGACGCGGGCCTGGGCGCAAACAGACCCGGCCCGAAGGGTTGTTCTTGAGTGGCCACCCGGCGGTAGCGCGCGGCTTGGCCTGCCCACCAGGCAGGCGCTGCGCCACCCACTCCCGCCGGCCAGCCACTCAAGAACAACGCGGGCTACGCGGAGACCATAAACAGGCTCTTAGCCCAATGCCCTGCCCGACCATGTCAGGACTTGGGTTCGTCCCGCTTCCCCTGCCGCAACAGGCTTAAGGCCATAGCCGCCACACCCAGCGCGCCCAATGCCAGCACTACCCACAGCAAGGGCTTGGTCCAGTCGTAGGGCACCTTGGGTGCTTCCAGTGCGGAGGGGCCGGCTTCGTCCACGCGCGCACCCAGCTCAGCCAGCGCAGGCTGCCAGTCGTCGCTGTTAGTGCTGCGCAGACGGCTCAACGCCTCATCCACGGGATACTCGCCGCGCCGCGCCGAGTAGCTACCAGCCAGCAAGCGGAACGGCGCATTGCCCTCGGGAATGAACACGTACTGCGGCGGCAGCCAGCCCACGCTGAGGGCTGGCGCACCGGCCAGTGGCGTGTCGCTGTGCACGCGGATGCGCCGGGTGCTGGATGGCTGATCCATGTTGGCGGTGTCTTCACCACCCTTGCCGCCCGTGCGCACCAAATTGAGCGAGGTCACCTCCGACCACGTCTGATCGCCGTTGTCCTGAATCACGTGCACAGTTGCCGCGTTGTTACCCGCTGGCAGGGCGAGCTTGAACGAGATCAACGGCAGCTCGGCCGGTAGCTCGTACACGTAATCACCCGACACCTGCCCGTTTTGCTTCGGCTCCAACCATTGCAATTGCGATGCACGATCGGCGATCGCATCGGTATAGCTACCAACCAGCTTGACGGTGGGTGCATGGCCAGCACCCCAGTCCACTTGGCCGTCACTCAGGTGTACGCGGAAATAGCGCTCCGGTTCGCTGCTGGTGGCGTCGATCTTCAGTTGCTCGACCTGATCCTGGTCGCCATGCACGCGGGTCAGGCCCACATCGCTGGCGAGCATGCTCCACTGCCGCAGATCGTTGCTGCCCTCGACGGTGACGTGGATCTGGAAATCTTCCTGCAGGGTCGACGGGTCCAGCTCGATGCTGTCGATATTCGCGGCCCGGCCGGCATCGATCAGCCAACTGTCGGGGTGCTGTGCCGTAGCACCGCGATCGTCCTGACTGATGACGATGCCACCGTTGGCGTTGCGCTCTACCTTCACGCTGTCGCTGTTATTGGCGGCAGCGACTGGCACGGGCAGCAGGCGCGCCGTGGTTTCGAAGTCGTGCTTGGCTGGCGGCGACGGCGGCATCGGTGCGAACGGCACAGGCTTGCCCGCCGCGTTCACCACGATCACATCGTGCAGGTGGGCCGTTTGGCTTGCGGCCGCGTACACCTGCGGTCCCAATACCACCCGATAGGCCTCGCTGGTGGTTTTCGTGTCGAGCGGAAACGCATAGGCGTATTCCACATTGGTATCCGCCTGGGCAGCAGCCACGGGCAGCATCAAGGCCAGCCCAATCCAACGAACATCAAGGCGCATGCCCGGTTTCCTCCATAGACGATGAACGGCGCGGCGGAGCCGGCGCCAGGTATCCAATGACACTGCACAGCAGGCCAAACGCGATGAACGAGCCGATGCCGAACAGATTGCCCAGCTGACGGCGGTCGACCAGGATCAGCTTGGCCAGCACCACACCCATGATGATGGCGCCAGCCAGCCAGAACAGACGATGGCCGCGCCGCGATCCCCACACCCAGGCAAACAGGCCCAGCACACTCCACACCACGGTGAGCGACATCTGCGCGAGGCTGGAATCTGCGAGATCGGCGTTCCATGCCACGCCGCCCAGCTGATGCACCGCGCGCAGGGTGAAGCTGGTAACCAGTGCCAGCACGATGGAGCCGAGCACCGGACCACGCGCATGCCGGAGCACGGCGGGCAGCGACGGATCGGTGATCCAAGCGGCGAACATCGCAGCGATGGCCAGCAACAGTAACTCCACCGGGTTCAACAGCGGCACGTAGCACAGCGGCGCGGCATCGCCATCCATGAACAAGGCGAATACACCAGCCAAACCTAGTGCGATCAGCAGCGAATACTTCAGCGGCGGCAACCAGCGCGACAGGCTCTGCGTCATAGGTGGCGCTATCAAGCGCGGACGCCAGTGCGCCGCGACAAATGCCAGCAGCAACGACGTCAGGCTCAGAGCGGCCACCCAGCTACCGGACAACCAGCGCAGACGATCCAGCGCCACCGCCACGCCAAACCCGGCCAACAGGAACCAGCGCCACAACCACATCCATTGCGCTGCCGGGCCAGCCCAGTCCGCGGAACGTACGCATAGCAGCGTGCGCCAGCCAAGCACGGCAGCAGCGATTACCGCCAACAGGTTCCAGCCGTGCCAGGGTTGCTGGTGGTTGCCGACGACAAGTGCCACGAGCACCAGCATGCACGCCATGAACGCCACCGGAGTCCACCGCAACGCAAAGCCCAGTTCCTGCGAACTGCGATACATGGAAGCTTCCGCTGCACCCCAGGCCGTGACGGCAAGCCATGCGAACCACGCGGCGAACATGTTTGCGTCAGGCACGAAGTTCGAGATTTCTTCCGCGCAGGCAACCACCCACCACAGCATGCCCCAGGCATACAGAACGACCGAAAGCACGCGGTGTAACACACGCCCGTTGCCCAGCCGCGCGAACAGGCCAGCACTGGCGAAGCCCGCAATCACCAGCATCAGCGCGCTGATGCATTCGCGGTTGAGCACCGGCCATGCGACATGAACGCCGCCGTGCATGCCGCGATCTACCAGCAGTGCGCATGCCGCGAACACTTGCAACGCAATGCCGCTCCACGTTGCCAGCCAGCGCTGCTGACGCAGGCCCAGCCAGATCAAGCCCGCGCCCTCGAGCGCAAAAATGCTGCCAGTGACGTCGGCGCTCAGCGCCAGCGGCACGGTAAGTGTCGCCAAGGCCACAGCGAGAATGGCCCAGGTGTCGCGGATCAGGCGCATGCCCGGCTGGTGACGGGACAGATAGGCCACGCCCACATAGACCGACGCAGCAACCAAGGTGGAGATGGCCAATGCCTGGCCATCCCATTTCAGCAACGCGCCCTGCAGCAGAAGGCTGATCAGCGGATTGCCGAACATCAGGCAGCCGTCGATCACCAGTCGCCGATCGACAGGCGCGCGCACCACATGCAGCCACGGTATGAACAGGTAGAACAGGAAGTTGAGGATCAGGAACGGCTCAGTGCTGGCGAACAAGCTGTGGTCGTAGCGCAGCACGCCCCACGCGCTGCCCACGGCAAACGTAGCGATAAAGCCCAGCAGGTTGAGTACGCGCCACGAGCGCTTCCAGGCAATGCCGAGAATGGCGAGGTTCAGCACTGCGTAATAGCTGAACAGCGCCACATGGCTGCCGTTGCCGGTGGATACCAGGATGGGTGCGGCAAAGCCCGCGATCAAACCCAGCACAGCCAGCGCCAACGCATCCTGCATGACTGCCAACACGCCAATGCCGGCAACCAGCACCACCAGCACCCCGAATGCCGCGCTCGCGGGCAACAAGTCGTAGAGGCGGAAGGCGGCGAATACCGTCATCACCAGCACGCCGATGGAACCACCCTGCAGGGACAAAGCGAACACACGCCGCGATTCGCGCTTGTGCCAGCCAAAGAACAGGCCACCCGTAGCAGCCAGCGCCACCATGGATACGCGCAGGGCCACCGGCACGTGCAGCATGCCGGCATCGGACGCGTACTTGAGCAGTGCAGCCACGCCGGCAAACAACACCAGCATGCCGATCTTCACCGGCACATTGCCTTCGGTGAACCAGCCCCACACGCGTTGCATCAGGCGGTCGAAGCCGGAGGGCTGGCGCGGCATGGCGGGCGTCGGCGGCGCGATCGGCCGCGGCGCGGGTTCCAAGGACGGTACCGGTGGCGGAACCTCCACGTCCTGGAC
>NZ_NRDP01000004.1:0-222708 GCF_002878475.1 Dyella sp. AD56 | reverse complement strand
ATGCGCTGTTCCCACCCTTTCCCTGGCGGCTATAGCGCTGTGGTCCCACCCGATCCCATCCCGAACTCGGAAGTGAAACGCAGCTGCGCCGATGGTAGTGTGAATCCTCATGCAAGAGTAGGTCACCGCCAGGGGCTTTATCCCTCAAACGCCTTCCCATCCGGGAAGGCGTTTGTCTTTGTGCGTTTGGAAAACATCACACGCCGCGATTATGGATCGGCGCTCGCTCTCCTGAACGATCGAGCGTGACTAGATGTCCTGGGTCGCATAAATTTGCGATCATCCGTAGTCCCATTCTGACAACGTGATGTACATGACGACTCCGGAAAAGAGCCGCCCTAGTCCGCTCCCTTATCTGATTTTCTCTTCCCGTTGGTTGCAGCTGCCGCTCTATCTCGGCCTGATCGTTGCCCAGGCTATCTACGTCGTACAGTTCCTCCGTGAGCTGTGGCATCTGGTCGATGCAACGCTGCTGGGCCACATCGCGCCCGGTGCATCGGCGGACAGCGCCGAAACGACCATCATGCTGACCGTGCTCGGTCTGATCGACGTGGTGATGATCTCCAACCTGCTGGTGATGGTGATCGTTGGTGGTTACGAAACTTTCGTGTCCCGCTTGAAGCTGGAGAACCACCCTGATCAGCCGGAATGGCTATCGCACGTGAATGCCACGGTGCTCAAGGTCAAGCTCGCCATGGCGATCATCGGCATTTCATCGATCCACCTGCTCGCGACCTTTATCAAGGCCGCCTCCCTCGATGCCGAAACGATCAAATGGCAGCTGCTGTTGCATCTGGCGTTCGTGGTGTCGGCGCTTGCGTTGGCCTTTATCGATCGCATCATGCAGCCCAGCGGTAAGCCCGCCACGCATTGACGCTGCTTCCGGCCCCGCGCATGCGGGGCCGATGTTGCTACGCTTAACGTGTTACCCATCGCGTGCGGGAGTGGAAGGGCGTGAAGCAGCGTTATATCCTTGCCCTGGATCAGGGAACCACCAGCTCCCGCGCGATCCTGTTCGATCACTCGGCTTCAGTCGTTGGCGTAGCGCAGCGCGAGTTTGCGCAGATCTTTCCCCAGCCCGGCTGGGTCGAGCACAGTCCGCGCGACATTCTCACGAGTGTCCTGGTCACCGTGACCGAGCTGCTCGCTAACACGCAGATTGAGCTTTCGGACATCGCGGCGATCGGCATTGCCAATCAACGCGAAACGACCGTGGTCTGGGATCGCGCCACTGGGCAGCCCATTCACAACGCCATCGTCTGGCAATCGCGCCAGAGCATCGAGATCTGCGAGCAACTGCGCCGTGATGGATACGAGCCGCTTGTACGTGAGCGCACGGGACTCCTGATCGATGCCTATTTTTCGGCAACCAAGTTGCGCTGGATACTCGATCACGTCGAGGGAGCGCAGGCACGCGCGGAACGCGGTGAGCTGTTGTTCGGGACGATCGATAGCTGGCTAATCTGGAACCTTAGTGGCGGTTCGGCGCACGTGACGGACGTGAGCAACGCGGCCCGTACCCTGCTCTACGACATTCATCGCCGTTGTTGGGACGACGACCTGCTCGCCATGTTGAACATCCCTCGCGCAATGTTGCCCGACGTGCGCTCCAACAGCGAGATCTACGCCCATACCGTGCCCACACAGTTCTTCGGTGCGAGCCTGCCGATCGCCGGTGTCGCAGGTGATCAGCAGGCTGCCCTCTTCGGGCAGGCCTGTTTCAGTCCCGGTATGGCCAAGAACACCTACGGCACTGGTTGCTTCATGCTGTTGAACACGGGCGAGCAGGCGGTCCCCTCCAAGCACGGGTTGTTGACGACGATCGCTTGGCAGCTAGGGGATCGCGTCGACTATGCCCTCGAGGGGAGCATCTTCGTTGCGGGATCGGTGATTCAATGGCTGCGTGATGGCCTGCGGATGCTGGGTAAGGCCTCGGACTCACAGGCCTACGCGGAGCGCGTCGCTTCCAGTGAAGGTGTTTACGTGGTGCCAGCGTTTGTCGGGCTGGGCGCGCCGTACTGGCGTAGTGATGTGCGTGGCGCTGTTTTTGGTTTGAGCCGAAGTACGAGCAAGGAGCACTTCGTACGCGCAGCGCTCGAATCGATGGCCTACCAGTCACGGGATGTGCTGATGGCCATGGAGGCGGACGCGGGCCTAGCCTTGAAGGAACTGCGTGCGGATGGCGGCGCGATAGCCAATGATTTCATGGCGCAGTTCCAGAGCGATATGCTCGGTGTTCCTGTACTCCGTCCGCGGGTACAGGAAACCACGGCGCTTGGTGCCGCCTATCTCGCAGGGTTAGCGGTGGGGTTTTGGGAGAGCTGTGAGGAGATCGCGGCACTGTGGCAAGTGGACCGGCGATTCGCGCCGATCATGCGGGAAACTGAACGCGATCGGCTATATCGCGGGTGGCGGAATGCGGTCGAGGCCACCATCGGTTTTCGCGTTGACTGAAGTAAAGAGGCCTCCCGAAGGAGGCCTCTTTTTGCCGTGCGATATCGAATGAATAGCCGTATGGACGGCCAATTTCAGTCGATCGCGTAGCCGAACTGTTCCTTGAACTCCGTCGAAAACTGCGCGTAATCGAAGTGCTGATTCTGTGTGCCCGGATGCTCAACTTTCAGTGCGCCCATCAACGAGGCCATGCGGCCTACGGTCGCCCAATCCTTACCCTTCATGATGCCGAAAATGAGGCCGGCGCGGTACGCGTCGCCGCAGCCGGTGGGATCCACCACCTGACGCTCACGCGCCGGCGGGATCTCATGGATAGTGCCGTCCGTATGGATCAGCGAACCACGCGGACCCAACGTGACGATGTAGGCCTTCACGCGCGAGGCGATCTCCTCCGCACTCCAGCCGGTGCGCTGCTGCAATAGCTGCGACTCGTAGTCGTTGACGATGACGTACGTGGCCTTTTCGATCATCGAACGGAATTCCGTGCCGTCGAACAGCGGCATCGCCTGGCCTGGATCGAAGATGAAGGGCACGCCGCGTGCGGCGAATTCATCCACGTGCTGCAGCATGGCGTCACGGCTGTCCGGTGCCACGATGGCAAAGGTCGTGTCCGGAATGTCGCGCACATGGTTGGTGTGCGCGTTGAGCATGGCGCCAGGGTGGAACGCCGTGATCTGGTTGTTGTCCAGGTCCGTCGTGATGAAACACTGCGGCGTGAACTGGTCATCGAACACCCTCACGTAATCGAGGCGGATGCCGCACTTCTCCATATGAGCCTGGTAGGGGCCAAAATCCTGACCCACCGTGGCCACCGGCACCGGGTCAGCACCGAGCAACTTCAGGTTGTAGGCGATGTTGCCGGCGCAGCCGCCGAACTCGCGGCGCATCCGCGGGACCAGGAACGACACGTTCAGGATATGGACCTGATCCGGAAGGATGTGATTTTTGAACTGGTCCTGGAACACCATGATGGTGTCGTAGGCGAGTGATCCGCAGATGACGGCAGACATGATGCGAGGATATTCCCTGGCAGATGGATGG
This sequence comes from Dyella sp. AD56, assembly GCF_002878475.1. Taxonomy (NCBI): domain Bacteria; kingdom Pseudomonadati; phylum Pseudomonadota; class Gammaproteobacteria; order Lysobacterales; family Rhodanobacteraceae; genus Dyella; species Dyella sp. AD56. The sequence goes on along the minus strand of NZ_NRDP01000004.1, from coordinate 219,213 downwards.
CAGTCCGGGTGGCGCACGCGCCAGCCTGGCTCAAAGTTCCCGATCATACTGATAACCGGGCCCAACTGCGACTTTCTTGCGACTCTGTCGTTCGAGAAGGAGCCCCAGAAAACCGTCTATCACAGCGTAAAACAAAGGCTTTCTTAACGAGATTGTCCTTGCGATTCCGTGGTTTGCTGACTAGACTGGCGCGCTTACTTTTTAGCTACAGCCGGCACGCGGCGGACCCATGTTCAAGAAGTTTCGCGGATTTTTCTCCAACGACATTTCGATCGACCTCGGCACGGCCAACACCCTCATTTACGTGCGGGGTCAGGGCATTGTCCTGAACGAGCCGTCGGTGGTGGCTATCCGCCAGGACCGCGGTCCGGGTGGCCCACGTGCCGTGGCCGCTGTCGGTAGCGACGCAAAGAAGATGCTAGGTCGCACGCCGGGCAATATCGCCACGGTGCGTCCGATGAAGGACGGCGTGATCGCCAACTTCTCGATGACCGAGGCGATGCTGCAGCATTTCATCAAGCAGGTGCACAAGTCGCGCATGCTGCGGCCGAGCCCACGTGTGCTCGTGTGCGTCCCCTGCGGCTCGACCCAGGTGGAACGCCGCGCCATCAAGGAATCCGCCGAAGGCGCCGGTGCCCGCGACGTGTTCCTGATTGAGGAGCCGATGGCCGCCGCCATCGGTGCCGGCATCCCGGTACATGAGGCCCGCGGCTCCATGGTGCTGGATATCGGCGGCGGCACGTCCGAAGTGGCTGTGATCTCGCTTAACGGCATCGTGTACTCGCAGTCCGTGCGAGTGGGTGGCGACCGTTTCGACGAGGCCATCATCAACTACGTGCGCCGCAATCACGGCACCCTGATCGGCGAGTCGACGGCCGAGCGCATCAAGCTGGAAATCGGCTGCGCGTTCCCGCAGACGAACGTGAAGGAGATCGAGATCTCCGGCCGTAACCTGGCCGAAGGCGTGCCGCGCATGTTCACCATCAACTCCAACGAGGTGTTGGAGGCACTGCACGAGCCGCTGTCAGGCATCGTGGCTGCGGTGAAGTCGGCCCTCGAGCAGACTCCGCCGGAACTGTGCTCTGACGTCGCCGAACGCGGCATCGTGCTCACCGGTGGCGGTGCTCTGCTGCGTGACCTGGATCGCCTTATCTCCGAGGAAACCGGTCTGCACGTGCAGGTGGCGGACGAACCGCTGACCTGCGTGGCCCGTGGCGGCGGTAAGGCGCTGGAGCTGATCGATCAGCACGGCAGCGACTTCTTCGCTCCTGAGTAAACCTAGCGACAGGGGTTAGGCCATGGCGCTTGCGCGCGAGGAATCCTCGCCCCTGTTTGCCGGCACTGTCGCCGGTACGCTCAGGCTCATCATTTATCTCGCGCTGGCCATGGTGCTGATGGTGCTCGACCATCGGAACGGCTGGATCTGGCGCCTGCGCTACACCACTTCGGTGCTGGTCGAGCCCGTGTATCGGCTGGCCAGCCTGCCGGCGGCAGGCATGCGTTCTCTCAGCGTTGCTTTTTCCGACCGCAAGTTGCTCACCGAGCAGAACCAGCGTCTGCGCGAAGACCTGCTGCTGGCCAACGCCAAGCTCAACCGCATGGCAGCGGTGGCTGAGCAGAACCAGCGCCTGAAGCAACTGCTGGACACGCAACACAGCCTTGACCTCAACGTGCAACTGGCCCGCGTCATTGACGTGGACCTCGGCACGTCCCGCCACCGCATGCTGGTCAACCTGGGCACCCACGACGGCGTGAAACCAGGGCAGGTGGTCATCGACGCCCACGGCGTGATGGGGCAGGTGGTAGAAGTCATGCCGCGTACGTCGCTGGTGATGCTGGTGACCGATCCCGACCACGCTATCCCCGTGGTCATTGAGCGCACCGGCCTGCGTACGGTGGCCTACGGCACGCGCGAAGGCGACCTGCTGAGTCTGCCGAACATTTCGATGGCAGCCGATGTGCATCCCGGTGACAAGCTGCTGACTTCTGGCCTGGGCGGGCGTTTTCCGCCGGGTTTCCCCGTGGGCGAGATCCAAAGCGTAGAGCCGGCGGCATCGGGCATGTTCCTCGAAGGTCGAGCCCGACCGGCCGCTGACCTGGATCGCAGCGACAACGTGCTGCTGCTGCATGATCTTGCTGAGCCCGTGGGGCCGCCCGAGCCTGCTGCGCAGGCCGGGCCGCCGTCCGATCTCGCCCCGGCACCAGCATCTGCGAGCAGCACGGCACTGCCGCCGCGCCCGAGCGCAGTGCCGTCGCCCGCCGCGTCCGCCACCACGAATTCGGCGGTACAGCCATGAGCAAACCTCGCGTCAGTCTGTTGTGGTTTGTGGGCACGCTGGTGTTCAGCGTGTTGTTCATGCTGGTTCCGTTGCCGGCGCCGTTGCAGCCGTTCAAGCCCTACTGGCCGGCCCTGTTCCTGCTGTATTGGGCGCTGGAATCCGGTGATCGCGTCACGCTGGGGCTGGCTTTCATCGTTGGCCTTTTTGCCGACCTGCTCGACGGCGTTCTGTTGGGTGAGCACGCGATGCGCATGTGCGCGCTCGTGTTCATCGCCCTGCGGTTCCGCTCGCGCCTGCGTTTCTTCCCTATGTGGCAGCAGACGCTGGCCGTGCTGGCTCTGCTGCTGAACGACCGCGTGCTGCTGCTGATCGTGCGCACCTTTGCGGGCGATTCGTTGCCATCGGCAACGTGGTGGATCTCGCCGTTCATCGGCGCCATGCTGTGGCCGTTCCTGTTCCTGCTCATGGACGACCTGCGCATGCGCTTGCGCATCCAGTAACGCCATGGCACTGCGGCGACGCTCCATCAAGGACACGCGTGGCGAAGCCACGCTGTTCCGCGTGCGCGCCCTGGTGGGCTTCGCCTTGATCCTGATGGGACTGGGCGTGTTGGTGGCGCGCTACCACTATCTGCAGGTGCAACGTCACGACGAGTTCGCGCTGCGCTCGGAAAACAACCGGGTCAAGCCGCGCGCCATTCCGCCAGCGCGTGGTCTCATCTTCGACCGTAACGGCGTGTTGCTGGCCGACAACGTGCCAGCCTTCCGTCTGGAAGTGGTGCCTGAGCAGATCAAGGATATGCCGGCCATGCTGGCCGCCATTCGCGAGGTGGTGCCGCTGGATGATGGCGACATTGATGCGTTCAAGAAGCAGCTCAAACAGAACCGCCGCTTCGACAGCGTGCCGTTGAAGCTGCACCTCACCGAGGACGAAATCGACCGCTTCGCCATCAGCCGCTGGCGTTTCCCTGGTGTGGACGTGGTGCCTTACCTCACGCGGCGCTATCCATACGGCGCGCTGTTTGCGCACGTGGTGGGCTACGTGGGCCGTATCGACGCGGACGACATGGCTCGCCTGGACGCCGATCGCTACAAGGGCACCAGCCACGTCGGTCGCAGTGGCCTGGAGCGCTCGTACGAGGACATGCTGCACGGCGAGCCGGGCTACGAGCTGGTTGAGGTGAACGCCGACGGTCGTGTGCAGCGCGTGCTGGAAACCCATGCGCCCACGCCGGGCAAGAACCTCTACCTGAGCATCGACGCGCGCGTGCAAAAGGCGGCGACCGATGCGTTCCAGGGGCGCCCGGGCTCGGCCGTGGCGATCGATCCGCGCAATGGCCAGGTGATGGCCATGGTCAGCGTGCCGAGCTACGACCCGAACCTGTTCGTCAACGGTATCAGCAAGGCCGACTACACCGGCTACATGACCGCCGAGGACACGCCGCTGCTCAATCGCGCGCTCAAGAGCGCCTATCCGCCTGGCTCCACGGTGAAGCCATTCCTTGCGCTGGGCGGCCTCGAACTGGGCCTGCGCCGCCCTGAAGACACGGTGCTATCGACGGGTGAGTTTTGCATTCCCGGTCAGCAGCGTTGCTATCGCGATGACACGCGTGGCGGCAATGGCACCGTGAACATGGTGCGGGCCATCCAGCTTTCCACCAATACGTACTTCTACAGGCTTGCGTTGGACATGGGCATTGATCGCCTTGCCGGCTGGATGGGAAGCCTGGGTTTCGGCAAGAAGACTGGCATCGATTTGCTGGGCGAGTCCGAAGGCATCTTGCCGTCACGCGAATGGAAGGCCACCCGCAGCAAGTACCCGTGGTTTCAAGGTGAAACCGTCATTGCAGGTATCGGCCAGGGTTATTGGAACGTCACCGCGTTGCAGCTCGCGCATGCCACGGCGACGTTTGCAGGCCATGGCACGCCATACGCACCCCGGCTGGTCATGGCGACTCAGCAGGTGAAGGAGCGCCCGGTGCCGCTACCCAATCCAGCAACAGGGCCGTCGCTGATCCACAAGCCGCACGATTGGGATGTGGTGAATCAGGGCATGCTGGCCGTGGTCAACGAAGTCGGCGGTACGGCCAAAGGCCAGTTCACCGGTTTCCCGTATCTGGTCGCGGGCAAGAGCGGCACGGCAGAGCGCTTCTCCCGCCGCAGCAACGATTACGACACCAACAAGAACACTTCCTACCTGGCCACGCGCCACCGCGCCTGGTTCATTGCGTACACCCCGGTCGAGTCACCGCGCATCGCCGTGGTCGCCATGCTGGAGGCGGGCGCGTGGGGCGCTCAGGATGCAGGCCCCATCGTGCGCAAGATCATGGAAGCCTGGATCGCCTCGACCGGCGGCCCGGTGCCAGCAAAGAACAACGAAGCCGCGCCCAGCCCGGCATCCAGCGCGCCCTATATTCCGGAAGTACCGGAGGACACCCCGGTCGCCACGCCGGCTGATATGTCCGCCATGCCAGCCGAAAGCACCAGTACGCCTGGGAACGATGACGGAGGGAACCCATGATCGACGCCCTCCAGGAACGTCTGGTCCGCTTTCTACAGCGCGTGGTCAAGCGGCCGCGCATCGACATTCCGCTTGCCCTTGGCTTGATGACGTTGGCGACCGTGGGCCTGGTGACGCTCTACAGCGCCAGCGGCGGCAACATCCCGATGATCGGTGGCCAGGCGGCACGCTTCGCCATGGGCGGCGTGCTGGTGCTGCTGATCTCGCGCATTCCGCCGTCGGTGCTGCGTACCTGGACGCCGTGGCTGTATGCGGGCAGTGTCTTCCTGCTGCTGGTGGTGGCGGCCATCGGCGAGGTGCGCAGCGGTTCCAAGCGTTGGCTGGACCTGGGTGTGCTGTCGTTCCAACCGTCGGAACTGCTCAAGCTCACCATGCCCATGATGGTGGCGTGGTACCTGCATCCCCGACAGCTGCCACCGAGCTGGAAGGACATCATTGCCGTCGGCATCCTCATCGGTATTCCGGCCGGCCTCATTGCCGAGCAGCCTGACCTCGGTACCGCGTTGCTGGTGTCGGCAGCCGGCGCGTTCGCGCTGTTCCTGTCCGGTATGCGCTGGTGGAAGATCGGCAGCTTGCTCGCCGTGGTGGGCGGCATGATCCCGGTGGCCTGGCACTTTCTGCACGAGTACCAGCGCAACCGCGTACGCACCTTGCTGGATCCGGAATCGGATCCATTAGGCAATGGCTGGCACATCATCCAGTCGCAGATCGCTGTCGGTTCCGGTGGCCTGTTCGGCAAGGGCTGGCAACACGGTACGCAGTCGCGCCTGGACTTTCTGCCGGAGCACACCACCGATTTCATTTTCGCCGTGTTTGCCGAAGAGTTCGGACTGGTCGGCGTGGCCTGTCTAATGCTGCTCTACGCCTTCATCATCGGCCGCTGCCTGTGGATCGCCATGGAAGCACGCGATACCTATTCGCGCTTGCTGGCCGGCGCCATCGGCATGAGCTTCTTCGTCTACGTGTTCGTCAACGGCGGCATGGTGGCGGGCATGCTGCCAGTGGTGGGCGTACCCATGCCACTGATCAGCTATGGCGGCACCTCCGCCGTGTCACTGCTAACCGGCTTCGGCGTGCTGATGTCGATCTACGCCAACCGCAAGATTCACAAGTAACAGCGGCATCCGTCGCGTACGGTTAAGCGCAAATTACAGGCAAAACCACCTGTTTTCGCTCGTCAGCATGCTAGGCTAGCCCCGTAGCATTTCCGACAGCGAAGTCATTCATGCCCTCGATTCCCGCGTCGCTCCCGACTCGTCGCCTTGTTGCCACGCTGGGCCTTCTTTTCGCCACGGCATGCATGCCGGCCCTCGCAGAAACCCACCCCGGACAGAATCAGCTGGTCAGTGAAGTGGCCCGCGACACGGGTAAGAGCACGACGTCGCTTAACGCCTTGCTGGATGGCGCGAAGAAGCAGCAAAGCATTCTCGATGCAATCAGCCGGCCGGCCGAAGCAAAGCCGTGGAAGGATTACCGGCCGATCTTCATTACGCCGCAGCGCATCAACGATGGCATTGCGTTCTATCGCCAGCATCGCACGCTGCTGGAAAGCATCGGCAAGCAGTACGGCGTGGCGCCCGAGTACATCGTGGCGATCGTCGGCGTGGAAACCTCGTACGGCAAGGTCACTGGCAAGTACAAAGTGCTTGATGCACTGGTGACGCTGGGCTTGTACTACCCGCCGCGCGCCACGTTCTTCCGTGAGCAGCTCAAGACGCTGCTGGAACTCCCGGACAACCACCTCGCCGGCCCGGTCGACACACTCACGGGTTCGTATGCGGGCGCGCAAGGCTGGGGCCAGTTCATGCCATCCAGCATCCGCGACTTCGGCGTGGACGCGGACGGCGATGGTCACATCGATCTGAAGAACTCGCTGCCGGACATCTTCGCCAGCATCGCCAATTACTTTGCCAAGCACGGCTGGCAGAACGGTGGCCCGGTGGCGGCACCGGCGCGGGCCGATGGCGCCGCACGTGCGATTGCCGTCAAGGATTCCAAGCCGCAGTGGCCGCTCGAGCAACTCGAGGCGTGGGGTTATGCACCTGTGCAGTCGTTCAATCCGGCCCAGGCGAGCAGTCTGCAGTCGCTACAGGGCGCGGGCGGCACGGAATACTGGTTCACCTTCCAGAACTTCTACGTGATCACCACCTACAACCGCAGCCCATTGTATGCGCTGGCCGTGCACCAACTGGCACAGGCGATTGCGGAAGGGGCGAACGGGATGGATGCCACGCAATGAGGTGGCGGCTTGCGCTGCCACTCCTGCTGATGGCGCTGCTGGCGGGTTGCAGCGGCGGCAAGACCCGTCCCTCCACGAGTCGCGGCAGTTCGTCGTCGCAGGGCGGTTATTCGTCCGGCAGCGGTTCGTCGTCCTCGTCTCGCGGCGGCGTCAGTGACGATATCAGCCGCCCGCAGGGCAGTCGCTATCGCGACGATGCGGACAGCGTGCCCGCCGGCCCGCCGCCGGAAGTCATCGCCAAACTGCCTGAGCCCGTGCCGAAAGTGGAGCCGCGCGCGCTCTATGGCAACAAGTCGCCGTATACCGTGCTCGGCCAAACCTACAACGTGCTGGCTTCACCCAGCGGCTACGTGGAGCGCGGCATCGCCTCGTTCTACGGCAACAAGTTCCACGGGTACAAGACGTCGAGTCTCGAGGACTACGACATGTACCAGTTCAGTGCCGCGCACAAGACGCTGCCCATCCCCAGCTATGCGCGCGTGACCAATCTGGAGAATGGCAAGAGCGTGATCGTGCGCATCAACGATCGCGGGCCGTTCCACGAAAACCGCGTGATCGACCTGTCTTACGCGGCCGCCGTGCGCATCGGCGTGTGGCCCAAGGGTACGGGGCTGGTGGAAGTGCGCGCCATCGATCCCTCGCAGCCGCTTTCTGCACAAACCCTGCCGCCGCCACCGCCTCCGCCCAAACCTGCCAGCCCAGGGCCCGGAATTTACCTGCAAGTGGGTGCATTCTCGGATGCCACCAATGCCGAGCGGGTGGCGCAGCAATTGCGCGCCGCCAATTTTGCGCCGGTACAGGTGGTGAATGCCCAAATCAACGGCCGCAGCATCCAGCGCGTGCGCGTGGGGCCGCTCGCTGGCGTCGACCAGGTCGACGATGTCACCTCGCGCATCGAGAATATGGGGCTGCCCCGGCCGCAGGTCGCGGTAGACTGACGTATTGAGTTTTCTTGCGGCGCCCCGGCGTCGCGATAGCCATTGGACCGAACTGAACGATGAACCTGATCCGCCGTACCCTCTCTTCGCTTGCTGTGGCCGCCCTGGTCGTCGGCACAGCTGTCGCACAGCAGACGCCGCCCAAGCCCGTTCCGGTGCCGCGGCCAGTGACGCCGGAGGCACCCGTGCCGCCGCCGCCGGATGTGGATGGCAAGAGCTGGGTGTTGATGGATTACGCCACGGGTCAGGTGCTGGCATCCAAGGAGCCGGATCTGCGCGTCGAGCCGGCATCCATCACCAAGATCATGACCGACTACGTGGTCTCGGCCGAGGTTGCCAACGGCAAAGTCCACATGACCGATCCGGTCAACATCAGCGAGAACGCGTGGCGCGGCGGCGGTGCGGGCACCGACGGTTCCACCAGCTTCCTCAAGCTCAATAGTCAGGTGCCGCTGAAGGACCTGCTGTATGGCCTGATCATCCAGTCCGGCAACGATGCCGCCATTGCGCTGGCCGAACATACCGCCGGCTCGGAGCAGGCGTTCACCGGGCTGATGAACGGTTATGCCAAGCAGTTGGGCATGACCAACTCGAATTTCCAGAACGCATCGGGTTACCCGATTGCCAACCACTACAGCACGGCTCGTGACATCGCGATTCTCTCGCGTGCGCTGATCCACGACTTCCCCGAAGACTATGCCATCTCGGCAATCAAGGACTTCGAGTGGAACGGCATCAAGCAGCACAACCGCAACCTGCTGCTGTGGCGCGACCCGACCGTCGACGGCATCAAGACCGGCCACACCGCCGCCGCGGGTTTCTGCCTGGCTGCCTCGGCCAAGCAGGGCGATTCGCGCATGATTGCCATCGTGATGGGCTCGACCAACGAGAAGAGCCGTGCCGACGCGGCGATGGCGTTGATGAGCTACGGTTTCCGTTTCTATGAGACGCACAAGCTGTATGACGGCGACAAGCCGTTGGCGACGCCGAAGCTGTGGAAGGGTCAGTCCAACCAGCTGCCGCTGGGCGTGGCCGACAACGTGCTGGTTACCGTCAAGCGCGGCGACTACGACAAGCTCAAGGCCACGCTGGACATTCCGGCCACACTGGTCGCCCCGTTCACCAAGGGCCAGCAGGTAGGTACGCTACGCCTCACGCTGGACGGGCAGCCGGTGCAGAATGTGCCGCTGATCGCGCTTGCCGACGCGCCGCAGGCCGGCTTCTTCGGTCGCCTGTGGGACAGCATCATGCTGTGGTTCCACAGCGACAAGAAACCCGACGAGACCAAGTGACGAGGTGACGTGATGCGTGATATCGAGAGCATCGAGGCCCAGAAAGAGGGGCAGGGTTTCCAGTTCCCCGGCGAGTTTGAAATCACCGCCATGGGCAATGCCAATGCGGACCTGAAGACCCGCGTGCCGCAGATCCTGGAAAGTATTGGCTTGCACGTGCTGCACGAGACGGTATCGCACCGCGACTCGCGCGAAGGCAACTTCATCTCAGTGACGGTGAGTTTCCGCGCCGAGAATCGCGAGCAATACGACCTGGCGCACAGCTCGCTGCGCGCCGATCCGGACATTCGCTACACCCTGTAACGCTACCGGGCGCCTCGCGCTCCAGCCGCTGGCGGGCCCTGGGCCCGCCCGGCTGTGATGACTTCCAGCCCTTGCAAGGGTGGTCTCACGACCGCAAATAATCAGCTCTATTCCCAGGCCATTCCCCATGTCCTTGCCGCTCAAAGTTCGTCGTCTCGGTCGCCAGCCCTACGAGGCGACCTGGGAGGCGATGAGCCAGTTCACCAACAACCGCGGGCCCGATACGCCTGACGAGTTGTGGTTGCTCGAACACGACCCCGTTTTCACCCTTGGCCAGGCCGGCAAGACCGAGCACGTGCTGGCGCCGGGCGATATCCCGGTAATCCATGTGGACCGCGGTGGCCAGGTGACCTACCACGGGCCCGGGCAGATCGTGGGCTACCCGATGATTGACCTGCGCCGCGCCGGCGTTGGCGTGCGCGAGCTGGTCAACAAGATCGAGCAGGCCATCATCGACACCCTGGGTCATTGGAATATCGGCGCGGATCGCCTGGAGGGCGCTCCGGGCGTCTACGTGGCGGGGGCCAAGGTAGCGGCGTTGGGCCTGCGGGTCCGTCGCGGCTGCAGCTTCCACGGGCTGGCCTTCAACGTGGACATGGATCTGGAGCCGTATCACCGCATCAACCCCTGTGGCTACAAGGGCTTGGCGGTCACGCAAGTGTTAGACTTGGGCGGTCCGTCGCGCCTGTCGGACGTCGAAGACGCCCTGGTGGAGGAGTTCTGCCGCCAGTTCGATTTCGTCGCCGAGGCTGCACCTCCCATTCTCCCTGAACTACCCGCTCGCGTAGCGGTCTGAGTCTGCCTACATGAGCGAAATTTCCACCTCCAAGGCCATTCCGATCAGCGTTGTCGGCGCTCCCGTCGACAAGCAGCTCGGCAACGACAAGATCGGGCTGAATCGTGCGGGCTTCGACACCAACGTACCCACGTTGCGTAAGCCCAGTTGGATCCGCGTGCGCCTGCCGCAGGGCAATGCCGTGCAGCAGCTGAAGTCTCGCCTGCGTGAGAACTCGCTGGTCACGGTGTGCGAAGAAGCCTCCTGCCCGAACATCCACGAGTGCTTCAGCAAGGGCACTGCCACCTTCATGATTCTGGGTGAGGTGTGCACCCGCCGCTGCTCGTTCTGCGACGTGGCCCACGGCCGCCCGGCCGCGCCCGATCCGCTGGAACCGGCGCGACTGGCCGAGACCATCCGCGACATGCGCCTCAAGTACGTGGTGATCACCTCGGTGGACCGCGACGACCTGCGCGACGGTGGCGCTGAGCATTTCGCCGCGTGCATCCGCGCCACGCGTCATGCGGCGCCGGACATCAAGATCGAGATCCTCACGCCCGACTTCCGCGGCAAGGGCCGCATGGAGCGCGCGCTGGAAGTGCTGAAGGATTTCCCGCCGGACGTGTTCAATCACAACCTGGAAACCGTGCCGCACCTCTACCGCGAAGTGCGCCCGGGTGCCGACTACCAGTGGTCGCTGGATTTGCTCAAGCGCTTCAAGGCGCAGCATCCAGAGGTGCCGACCAAGTCCGGCATCATGCTGGGTCTGGGCGAGACGATGGAGCAGGTGCTGGAAACGATGCGCGACCTGCGCGCGCACGACGTGGACATGATCACCATCGGCCAGTACCTGCAGCCCACGCCGCATCACCATCCGGTGATCCGCTACTGGACCCCGGAAGAATTCGAATACCTGCGCGAAGCCGGCGAAGCGATGGGTTTCCATCACGTCGCTTCCGGCCCGCTGGTGCGTTCGTCCTATCACGCCGACCTGCAGGCTCATGCTGCAGGCGTCACTGAGCACGCTTAACCGAACTGGCTAGCCATCGAGACTCTATGAAACTGCGCCCCTCGCTTGCCCTGTTGCTAGCCCTCGCCGTTACCGGCGTCGGTGTCCACGCGCAGTCTGCTGCAGACCTTGCCGGCGACAACGCGCCGCGCAAGTTCTCCACGCTGCCGCTCAAGCCCACCGTCACGCAGGCGCAGGCGGCGCAGCTGTCCGCGCGCTTCCTCACGCGTTTCCACTACGACGCGAAGCCGCTTGACGACGCCATGTCGCAGAAGATCTACAAGGCGTACCTGGATAGCCTGGACGGCGAGAAGGTGTTTTTCACCCAGGCTGACCTGGCCAAGTTCGCGCCCCTGAAGACGCAGATGGACGATGCCATCTGGAACCAGGACCTGTCCGGTCCGTTCTCGATGTTCAACCTCTACATCACGCGCGCGATCGAGCGTATGACGTATGCGCGCGGCCTGTTGAAGCAGGGCTTCGACTTCAACACTCAGGACAGCTACAACTACGACCGCAAGAAGGCGGACTGGCCGAAGGACCAGGCCGAGCTCGATACCTTGTGGCGCGAGCGCACCATGAACGACTGGCTGCGCCTGAAGCTCGCCGGCCAGCCGGATGATGAAATCCGCAAAACGCTGGACAAGCGCTACGCCGGCTACATCGACCGTGTGAAGCAGCTCGACGGCGAAGACGCGTTCCAGTCCTTCATGAACTCGTACGCCGAGTCCACCGATCCGCACACCGATTACCTCGGTCCTCGCGCGGCGGAGAACTTTGATATCTCCATGAAGCTCTCGCTGGAAGGCATCGGCGCGGTGCTGCAGGCGCGCGACGAATACACTCAGATCCGCGAGATCGTGCCCGCTGGTCCGGCTGCCAAGTCGGGCAAGGTGCACGTGGGTGACCGCATCGTGGCGATCGGCGAGGGCACCAGCGGCCCGATGACCGATGTCATCGGCTGGCGCCTCGACGACGTGGTCAAGCACATCCGCGGCAAGAAGGACACGACGGTCCGCCTGGAGATTCTCCCGGCCGATACCGGCGTGGACGGCAAGCACCAGCTCATCAGCCTGGTCCGCCAGAAGGTGAGCATCGAAGAGCAGGCCGCCAAGAAGAAAGTCATCGAGATCAAGGACGCTGGCGTCACCCGCAAGATCGGCGTGATTGACCTGCCGAGCTTCTACTCCGACTTCGGCGCCCGTCGCGAAGGCGACAAAGACTTCAAGAGCGCCACCCGCGACGTCGCCAAACTGCTCGGCGAGCTGAAGGCCGAGGGCGTGGAAGGCGTGGTGATGGATCTGCGCAACAACGGCGGCGGTTCGCTGGCCGAAGCCAACGAACTCACCGGCCTGTTCATCGACCAGGGTCCGGTGGTGCAGGTACGCGATGCGCGCGGCGAAGTGCAGGTGCAGGGCGATGACGACCCGGGCATGTCCTGGAGCGGTCCGATGGCCGTGCTGGTCAATCGTGGTTCGGCTTCCGCATCGGAGATCTTCGCGGCTGCCATCCAGGACTATGGCCGCGGTCTGATCATCGGCCAGCCGACCTTCGGCAAGGGCACCGTGCAGAACCTGGTGGATCTGGACCGCTTCACCCGCAACAACAGCGAGAAGCCGCAGTTTGGCGAGCTGAAGATGACCATCCAGGAATTCTTCCGCATCAACGGCGGCTCGACTCAGCTGAAGGGCGTGACGCCGGACATTCAGTTCCCGAAGAATGGCGACGAGAAGGATTTTGGCGAATCGACCTACGACAACGCGCTGCCCTGGACGCAGATCGCGCCGGCCGATTACAAGCCCGTCGCCGACCTGAAAGCCTACCTCGGCCAGCTGCAGACCAAGCATGATGCCCGCGCGGTGAAGTCGCCGGCGTGGAAGCTGATGCTCGACGAGCTGGCGCAGTACCGGAAGATGCGCGACAAGACCACCATCTCGCTCAACTTCGCCCAGCGCGAAACCGAGCGTAAGGATCTCGACGCCATCCAGGCCGACTTCCGCGCCCGCCACAAGGCGATCGACGGCGACGTGAACGTGGATGACAACGACTCGCTGGACGATGGCCTCAACGCCAACGAGCGCAGCCTCAAGAGCGAGCTGAAGCAGGAGAAGGACGCCAAGAAGGCGGCTGATCCGCAGCTGGACGAGACCGCGCACATCCTGTTCGACGCGGTGGGCCTGATCAAGGGCGACGCCAAGCTGGCGGCAGAAGTACTGCCCTACGGCGGCAAGTTCTCCAACATCAGTGCCACCACCGCAGCGGCGACGCCTGAGAAGGCGCAGCAGGAACCGGCGGCGCACTGACGCACCGGTTCAGGCAAATAAAAAAGGCGGCATGTATGCCGCCTTTTTTTATGCCCGCCGTATAGCCACGATGCGATGCACCGACTTGCCCGAGGACTGGTTGGTAGCTGCCTCGTCGAGTGCCAGCGTGGTGTCTGCCAAGGCGGTTCGCACCCGTTGGGCATCGAACGCCGAATACAGGCGGCCTGCTGCGTCGCGTGCACTGTTGCCCTCGGTGACGCGCCAGCTGAGAAACAGCACGCCATTCGGCTTGAGCAGGTCCACCAGATGGCGGCACGCATCGCCCACCTGCTCGGGCGACAAGTGCATGATCACCGTCTCGCAAAGCACATTGTCGAAGCCGCCACGGGGAACGCCCGCCAATTCGGGCAGCTCGGCATGTTGAAAAGCGTAAGACGGGTACTGCGCGGCAGCCTCGGCCAGCAAGCCTTCTGACGCGTCATAACCGGTGGCAAGAAAGCCCTTGGCGTTCAACCAAGCCACGTCGCGTCCCGAGCCGCAGCCGATATCCGCCGTTACCCCGCCGGGTCGGAAATACTGCAGAAGCAGGGCGTAGAGATCATCCGGTGGCGGCTGGCCGGCCCACTCGCCGGCGTACTGTTGGGCGGCACGGGTGTAGGTGTCGATAGTCGTGCGATCCATGGCTACATCCCACCGGAAAGGGCGGCCAGTGTAGTCCCACGTATGCTGCGCCGCGTGCAGCGGTGCGCTGGGCGCACGCTGCACGCGTAGTGCTAGTACCTGTTACTTCGCAGCCTTCGCCTTCTTCTCTGCCTGTTCCTTCTTCCACTGCTGGTACTCCGCGAAATGCGGCATGTCACGCAGTACCTTGCTGTGCGGATCGATGACCACCAGCGTTCCGGTGGGCGCGGGAATCGAAGCGTCGCCGCCCGTCATCGGCACCGTGACGAGCTTGTCGCCCACCTGTACTTCCACCGGCATCGGAAACGGCTTGTCATGGGGCACCTGCCAATGCAGGTGCAGCGTGTTGCCCTCCTGGCGGGTCACCAGCTTCGGCAGCGCCGCTTCATACAGGTAGACATCGAAGAACCAGTGGAGATCACGGCCGCTGACCTGATTCACGATATCGATGTAGTCACGCGTAGTGGCGTAGTGCGGCGCAAAGTTGCCCGGCTTCGGGTCCGGGCGGCCATACACCAGCCGGCGCACGGTTTCGAAGAAGGCCCGGTCGCCGATCATCTGCCGCAGTGTGTGCAGCATCAGCGAGCCTTTGTAGTAGATGTCATTGGCCGGGCCGTGCTCGGCGTCGTACACCTCATGCTCGAACTGGCTGCGGCCCGCCACGATGGGAAAAGCGTTCTTCACCATGCTGCGTTCGTTCTGCAACATGGAGAAATACGGCATGTCGCCATAGAGGTACTGGCCGTACAGCGGTTGCATATAGGTGCCGAAGCTCTCGTGCAGCCACATGTCGTCCCAGTCGGCATTGGTCACCTGGTTGCCGAACCACTCATGCGAGAACTCGTGCTGCAACAGCCAGTCGAAACCGTACTCGCTGCGGGGATAGCCGTTGCCGTAGGCGTTGATGGTCTGGTGTTCCATGCCCAGGTGCGGCGTTTCAACCACGCCCATCTTCTCGTCGCCGAACGGGTAGGGACCGATCTCCTGCTCGAAGAAATCGAGCATGCGCGGGAATTCGCTGAACAACTGCTTCGCCTGCGTTTCATGGCCGCGCAGGTACCACATCTGCATCGGGATCGTATTGCCGTAGCGGCTGCGGTAGTCGCCCTTTAGTACTTCGAACGGACCGATGTTGATCGAGATGGCATACGTCGTCGGGTGTTTCGCACGCCAGTGATACGTGTGGGTGTCGCCGTGCTCCTTGATGTCCACCAGCACGCCGTTGCCCGGTGCGGCCAGCGACTTCGGCACGGTGACATAGGTATCGACCAGGTCAGGCTTGCCCTGCGGGTGATCGATGCACGGCCAGAACAGGTCGCAGCCTTCGCCTTCCACGGCCGTGGCTATCCACGGTTGTCCGTCGTCTGTATGGCTCCACACAAAGCCGCCGTCCCACGGTGCCTTCTTCGCGACGTGCGGCTTACCGCCGTAGTGGATCTCGACCACGGCCTTTCCACCCTTCGCCAGCGGCTTGGGCAGCGTGATGCGCAAGCGTCCTTCCGGATTGCTCCATTGACCTTGCGACAGCGCCTTGCCGTCAACGCTCAACTCCGAAATGGTGAAGTGTGGATCCAGATCCAGCAGCAACACATCCGCCGGCTCGCGCGCAGTGAAGGTCAGGCGCGCCTCGGCATCCAGGCTTTGCTGAGCCGGGTCGACGCTGAAATGCAGTTCCGCATGATCGAAATTCACGCGCTGTTGCTCCACCGGAAGCTGCCCGCCAGAGCGCTGCGTCTGTTCGGTCAGCGGCGGCTGTTCTGGCGCGGGCTTGGCATCCTCGGCATGGGCTAGGGTGGCCAGCGCAGCGCACAAGGCAAACGAGAGCAGGCGTGGTGTCGACATCGGTGGGTCTCAGGTTGGATCAAACCGTCAGGATGACACCCCATGCCCGGTATCGTCATCGCCGGAAGTCATGGTGGGGCGGGGCAGCGCCCCGTCCATCATGCAGTTGTGGCATGGGTCGCGCTGCGCGCATGCTTGGTCGGGCCGTTCGTGTGTCGTCGCCGGAGACCGCTCATGGATACGCTGCAAAACCTCGCGTTGGCTGGCGGCCTGTCTTGGGCTAGCGGCTTTCGCCTTTACGCCACGGTATTCATCGCCGGCCTGCTCGGGCGGCTGGGTTATGTGCACCTGCCGGACGGCCTACAGATGCTGACCGACACGTGGGTGCTGGTGACGGCAGGCGTGCTGTCCCTTGGCGAATTCCTGGCTGACAAGGTTCCCGCATTCGACAGCGTGTGGGATGCCGTGCACACCTTCATCCGCGTGCCGGCCGGTGCCTTGCTTGCCTGGGGCGTGTTCCGCGATGCCGGTGCAGGCACGCAGCTAGCGGCGGCACTACTGGGCGGCACGCTGACGTCGGGCACGCATCTGGCCAAGACCGGCGGGCGGGCCTTGATCAACACCTCCCCGGAACCCTTCAGCAACTGGGGAGCCAGCATCGGTGAAGACATTTCGTGGCTGGGCGGCATGTACTTGATGTGGCAGCACCCGGCCGTCTTCCTCGTGCTGCTGGCGATCTTCGTGCTTTTCCTGTTGTGGCTGGTGCCGAAAATCCTGCGGGGCCTACGTGTGCTGGCGCGGCGGTTGCGCGGCGTAAACGCAGAATCGACCAGGACATAGAGGGTCATGCAGTACGAATATGTTGCGCGATGGGCGCACGGTTGCGCACATTACGACGCATGACTCCTACCGATTCGCCCGAGCCATTCATCGTCCGCCCATCGCCCGGCCTGAGGCTGATGTCATTGGTGGACGCGTTGACCGCCCTGCTGTTGATGGCTCTCGCTAGCATGATGGTCGCCGCCATGGCGCTCGCTGCTCCCGGCTCCGGCGATTGGTTCGGCTTGCTCGTGCTCGCTGTATTGGTCGCGGTGATGGCGTTCTATCGTGCCATCAAAGGGATTATCGAGCGTTCGCCCCTGGTGGTGGCGAAGGACGGTCGGGCCACCCGATGGCAACAGTCGTTGCCATTTGCGCAGCCGCAGCGGGTGTCGTTGGAATACAAATACAAGCTGCGGTATCGCACGTTTATCGAGTACGGCAATGGCCGTTTGCTCGCCAGGCTCGATCAAGCCGACACCCGGGCGGCTGAAGCCTTCGCCGTCGAACTGGCCGAATTTCTTGGTGTATCCGCTTATAAGAGCAACGACAGTGGGCAGAAGCCGCGCAAGCTGTCAAAGAAAGTGGCGTAACCGGATACATGACCAGCGCCGCTGAGCGACGCCGGCCCGTGCCTCTGATCGAAGATCAGCGCTTATAGCGCTGCTGCAAAAACGCGAAGAACGCGCGCAGGCCCAGCGCTTCGCCGCCACGCGGCTTGCCCGGTCGATCCATATCGTTCCACGCATAGGTGTCCAGATGCAGCCACGGCGTGGTCTCCGGAACAAAGCGCTCCAGATACAGCGCCGCGGTGATCGCGCCGGCGTGGCGTGACGCACCGGAGTTCGCCATGTCCGCCAGATACGATTCCAGCATCTTGCGGTACGGACGCCACAGCGGCAGGCGCCACAGCGGATCGTTCACCGAGCGACCTGCGGCGATCACGCGATCGGCGGCATCGTCATTGTTGGCGAACAACGCGGGCAGATCCGGACCCAGCGCGATGCGCGCCGCGCCCGTGAGCGTGGCGAAATCGATGATCAATTCCGGCTTGTGCTCGCTCGCATACGTCAGCGCGTCGCACAGCACCAGGCGGCCTTCGGCGTCGGTGTTGTCTACTTCCACGGTGATGCCGGCGCGCGTGGTGATCACCTCACCCGGTCGCATCGCCGCGCCCGACACCGCGTTCTCCACGGCGGGAATCAGCAATTGCAGGCGCACAGGCAGCTTTGCCTGCATGATCAGGCTGGCCAGCGCGATGGCATGCGCCGCGCCGCCCATGTCCTTCTTCATCCAGCGCATGCCGTCGGCCGGCTTCAGGTCCAAACCACCGGTGTCGAAGCACACGCCCTTGCCGACCACCGCAATTTTCGGATCGCTGCTCTTGCCCCAGGTCAGCTCTACCAGTCGCGGCGAGCGGTGGCTGGCGCGGCCCACGGCGTGGATGGTGGGGAAATTGGCGTCGAGCAACTCGTCGCCCACCCACTCGCGCACCTTCGCTTTGTGCGTCTTGCCCAACTGCTTCACCGCGTCGGCGAGATGCTTGGGGCCCATGTCTTCTGTCGGCGTGTTAACCAGATCGCGCACCAGCGTGGTGGCTTCCACCAGTGGCTGCAGCGTGGCGAGATCGTTAGCGGCAATAGCCAACTTCGCCGGCGCGCGACGCGCCTTGCGATAGCGGGTGAACTCGTATGCGCCGAGCGCCCAGCCCAGCGTTGCCTGCAGCTTGTCCTTCAGCACGCCCTCGTCGGCGAGGTAATAAGTGGCCTCCGGCAGCGTGCGCGGCAGCGCACCTAAAGCGCTCACAGCATCGGTAGCGTCAACGCCTACCAGCACGCGCACCAGCTTGCCGCTTTCGTCCGGCAACAGGGCGAATGTGCCCGGTGCAGCTTCAAAGCCAGACGCGGTCAGCCATTGGCGCTGCGCGGCAGTAAGGCGGCGTTTGGTGGCGGCGAGGTGCTGGGCGTCGGTGGTCTCGATGGCGATGCTGTGGCGATCGCCGGCCTTGCGTTCAATCAGGAAAGACATGGAGTTCCTTGCGCGGCAAGGGCATGGGCCGCGTTGGCTGCGTGGTGATGCTTAATGATGCGCGCTTTTGGGGGCCGGGGCGAGGGTAGGACTCGGCTTCGCGCTCTACTCCCTCTCCCCTCCGGGGAGAGGGTTGGGGTGAGGGGCGGGTGCTCGCCATATCGCTTCATCTGGGTCGCCATTCCGGCGAGGGTCTTCTGTATTGCTTGGTTGTCGCGTTATCGCGATCTGGCCGCCTACGCGGCGCGCGTTTCGACCTCCTGCCGGAGGCCGAGTCACTTTTCTTTGCTGGCCCAAAGAAAAGTAACCCAAAGAAATGGCCTTCAAAGCTCCTGGTGCCGTGTTGAACACAAGCCTTGGAGCTTGAGGCATTCGGCACCGGGCGATCTTCTTAATGGGCGGTATGGCTACACCGCAGCTTGTGATGCGCAGAGGCGCTCTGCATTGCGTGGAATAGAAGCTCTGTAGGTTCCGGAGCCCGGATTGCGACAGGCGTAACGCCTACACACTGGGGCTACACCGCAACGCGCCGTGGCGGAGAGGGCTTAAAGCCGGGCTATCGCGATTGCAGCCTCAGCCCTGCGCCTCCAACCAATCCACCAGCGCTTTCATATCGCGCAAGTCGAGATCCGGTGCCGCACCCAATGCACCTGGCCACGGATGCCTCGCGCGGTTGATCCACGCTGTGCGCATTCCAGCTTCACGTGCGCCAACCACATCAAGTTCTGGGTCATCGCCCACGTGGAGGATGTCGGAAGGCTCCAGGCCCAGCTGCGCAGCAGCGGCGAGGAAAATGCGCGCATCGGGCTTGGGTGTGCCGGTATCGCGCGCGCTCACATGGTGCGCGAAGTGTTCGCGGATACCGATGCGGTCCAGGTCGGCGTTGCCGTTGGTAAGGCTGACCACCGGCCAGCGCTCGGCAATGCGTTGCAGGGCGGGCAGGCTGTCAGGGTAGAGTTCGACGCTGTTGCGCGCCGAAAAGTAGATCTCCCACAACACTTCTAGCGGCGCCTGGTCGATGCCGCACGCGGTAAACGCGCGCTGCATGGTGATATGGCGTTGCGCAGTGAAGTCATGGGCGAGGTCGGTGCGCTCGGCGGCGACCTCGGCACGCAGCGCGCGCATGGCCGGGATGGGCCATGCGCGCGCGACGTCGGGATAGTGCTGGCGCAGGTACGCGTCCACCTCGCGGTCCGCACGCTCCAGGGCCGGCAGTACCGGCCACAGCGTGTCGTCCAGGTCGAGCGTAAGGGCGCGTATGCGCACGTGGGACAACAAGATCAGTTGCCGGTCACCTGCAGAACCTGACCTACCTTCACGTTGTCGCTCGGCAGGTGGTTCCAATCCTTCAGCTGCGCCACCGTCACCGAATACTTCTTGGCGATGGTAGACAGCGCGTCACCCTTGGCGACCGTGTAGGTCGAGCCAGCAGCAGCACCGCTGGCAGCGGTGTTTTCAGCGTTGCGGGCGGCCAGCGCCGACTTGCCATCCGGCGCCTTATCGGCGGTCGGGACGGCGGCTGCGTCGGCAGCTCCGGCAGTGGCACCGGCAGCAGCGCCCGGCAGGGTCGGACGCTGAGCTTCCGTCAACACCGGGTCGGCGACCACATCCGTCTTGATGCCGTTCTCGGCCAGCAGCTTCTCGCGGCGAGCCTTGTCGCCCTGGGCGAGCTGCGGCGCATCGACGTAGGGCACCAGGTGGTGTGCACGTGCCAGGCCCTTCACCTCATCGGTCAGCAGGAAATCCATGAAGGCGGAAATCTGCGCGGCCTTCGGGCTTTCCTTGTTGGTCACCAGGAACAGCGGGGTGTAGAGCAGATAGCTGCCGTCGCTAACCGTAGCGAGGCTCGGGCTCACACCATCGATGCTGATCATGCGCACCTTGGTATTGCTGACCACGCCAGAAAGCGTGGTCACGCCCAGCGCGTTCGGATCGAGCGTCACGGCTTCTTCCAGCTTGGCCGTGTTCACGTAAAGGCGTGGCGCGGCGACCGGCTGGCTGCCACGGCCGAACACCAGTCGGCGCAGGCTGTATTCCACGCCATCACCCGGGCTGGCCACGGCGTACAGGTCGATGGGCGCGTCCTTGCCGCCGACGTCACGCCAGTTGGTGATCTTGCCCAGGTAGATGTCGTGCAACTGCTTCACGGTCAGGTTGGGCACGCTGTTGGACGGGTGCGTCACCATCACCAGCGCGTCGAACGCCACCGGGGTAAACAGCAGATTGCTTTCCGCATCGTTTGAGCTGCTGCGAGCGCTGCCGGCGATATCAGCCAGGCCATGCTCTACGGCATCCAGGCCCGAGGCTGTGTTGAACGGCTGGACTTCGATACGCCCCTTGCCGCTCTTCTCGTATGCCTTGGCCACGTCGTCCACCACGCCACGCGCCGTAGCGTAGTCACCGCGCCACACCAGCGCCGGCGGCGGGGGAGTGGTGGGCTTCTTGGTGGACTTGCTGGTCTTGCCGGCGGCGAGTGCGCCGGAGGCTGCGCATGCGGAAAGCAGCGCAACAATGAGCAAACGGGAAAGGCGTTGTGACATGGCGGTGGAGAACCCCGAGATAATGATGATGGCGTTCGCGAGCCGCCTGGTATGGAAAACGGGCGCGCGTGCAGATGTAACCCTGCTATTTCATCCAGCTGACGGCCAAACCGCAAGCGTATTCATACGGTTGCATCGAGGAAAAGCGCGACCCCGGCCACGCATCGCCCGTTGCGTTCACGCCCCGTTAGTGGATATCGCACCGAAAGGCGAGTGTCGCAGGTTTGGGTGCGACGGGCTGGGGCACTTTTGCCCTTCGCATCATGCCCCGCTCACCGCCCCCGCCAAGCGGAGGCGGTGAGCCACACACTCAACGAATCTCCACGTACCGCACCCCATCGTCACTCGCCACCACCAGCACCAACTGGCGCGGGTTCACGCCAGCCAGTTGTTGCAGCGTGCGCAGATCGGGCACGCGCAGGTTGCCGACACCAATCACGATGTCATTTGCCTGCAGGCCCCCCTGCGCTGCGCGGCTGCCTGCGCGCACCGCACCCACGGCCACGCCGCGAATACCCTGCGCGCGCTGGTTCTGCGAGAGCTCGCTGAAGGTCACGCCGGCCAGCCGTGCATCCAGCTTGCCGCCGTCCACCGTGGCAAGCTTCTCCGGCACCAGCTTGGCGGTGACCTCACGCGTAGCCCCGCCGCGCTGCACGGTCAGCTTTACCGCGCTGCCGATCGGCATCAGGCCTTCGGCGTTGCGCAGGTCCTGTGCGTTGCGCACCGGCTTGCCGTCGATGGCAATGATCACGTCACCCATCTGGATGTCCGCACTGTCGGCGGCCGAACCCGTGGTAACGCGCGTCACCACGGCGCCGTTGTTGTCCTTCAGCCCCAGCACCTTGGCGATGCGCGGGGTGATGTCCTGCGTTTCCACGCCCAGGTTGCCGCGGTTCACCTTGCCGTTGGTGATCAGCTGCTGCATCACCTCGCCGCTGAGGTTGGTGGGGATGGCAAAGCCAATGCCCACGTTGCCGCCCGACGGCGACAGGATCATGGTGTTGATGCCCACCAGCTCGCCGCGCAGGTTCACCAGCGCGCCGCCGGAGTTGCCCGGGTTGATCGAGGCATCCGTCTGGATGAAATTCTGAAAGCCCGTGCCGCCCAGGCCCGAGCGGCTCAGCGCCGACACGATGCCCGACGTCACCGTCTGCCCGAGCCCAAACGGGTCGCCCACCGCCACCACAAAGTCACCCACGCGCAGCGTGCTGGAATCGGCCATCGGCAACGCCTGCAAGCCCGTCGCTTCGATCTTCACCACCGCCACGTCGGTATCCGGGTCGGTGCCCACCAGCTTGCCCTTGAAGTCGCGGCCGTCTTGCAGCGTCACCGTGATGTCGTCCGCGCCGCCCACCACGTGGTTATTGGTGAGGATGTAACCCTTGGCCGCGTCCACGATCACGCCCGAGCCCAGGCTCTGCTCCACGCGCGAACGCGGCGAACCCTGCAAGCCGAAAAACTGGCGGAACACCGGATCGTCAAAGAACGGATCACGCACCTGCACACGCGTCTTGGTGGAAATGTTCACCACCGCTGGCGTCACCTTCTCCAGCATCGGCGCCAGCGACGGTAGCGGTTGCCCATCCATCGTAGGCGGCAGAGTCGCGTGGCTGACCAAGGGCGTTGCGGCGACCAGCACAAATGCGGCGGCAGCCAACCGGCGGACGAAACGGGCAGACATGGAAGCTCCTTTTTCACGAATGGAATCGATCGTCGTTCGACTCATCGCGGCGTCACCGGTTCCGCAGCCGCCGCCATGACGAAATTACTTTACTTCGGCAAAGGGCAGGGGTAACTTTCACCTTCGTTCGCGACCACAACATCTTGTGTGACAAGGCAGGGTGTTCACCCAAGAGCTGGTGTCACGGGACTCTCCCGGGGGGAGAGGGTTACCGGGTCGGGCAGGGAACGCGGGCATCGGCGTAAGCGCGGGCGTTCGTGTCCCTCGTCCTCCGATGCGAGCGGTTTTGCCGAGTAGAACAACGCCAACACGGGGCCGTGAGGCCATGCCGGGAGGTCAGGAAGCCGATGAGCACCATGCGTGCACCAGCCGTAAACCGCGATGCCGCCGCCATTCCGCTGCAGCCTGCGTCCTACGACATCTGGGACAAGAAGTACCGCCTGAAGGCTAAGTCGGGCGCGCCGGTCGACGGTAGCGTCGACGAAACCTACCAGCGTGTCGCCCGCGCACTGTCCGAGGTGGAAGCCACGCCCGAGCTGCGCGAACACTGGAACGAACGCTTCCTGTGGGCGCTGCGTCGCGGTGCCATTCCCGCCGGTCGCATCACCTCCAACGCAGGCGCGCTGGCACACAAGCCGGCGACATCCACCATCAACTGCACCGTGTCCGGCACCATCCTGGACTCCATGGACAACATCCTGGAGAAAGTGCACGAGGCGGGCCTCACGCTGAAGGCCGGCTGCGGCATCGGCTACGAGTTCTCCACGTTGCGTCCGCGCGGCGCGTACGTGTCGGGTGCGGGTGCGTACACCTCCGGCCCGCTGTCCTTCATGGATATCTACGACAAGATGTGCTTCACCGTCTCCTCCGCTGGCGGTCGCCGCGGTGCGCAGATGGGCACGTTCGACGTCAGCCATCCCGACGTGAAGGAATTCATCCGCGCCAAGCGCGAAGACGGCCGCCTGCGCCAGTTCAACCTGTCCCTGCTCATCACCGAGGGCTTCATGCAGGCGGTGGAGCACGACCACGACTGGCCGCTGGTATTCCCCGTACACGTCAAGGAAAAGGACGAGGTCGACCTCAACGACCCCGCCACCATCGTGTGGCGCGAGTGGCCCACCCACGAAAACTACGTGGAGCGCGAAGACGGCCTGGTGGCCTGCAAGATCTACGGCCACATCCGCGCGCGCCATCTGTGGGACATGATCATGGTGTCCACCTATGACTTTGCCGAGCCGGGTTTCATCCTGATCGACAAGGTCAACGAGATGAACAACAACTGGTGGTGCGAACACATCCGCGCCACCAACCCCTGCGGCGAACAGCCACTGCCGCCCTACGGCTCCTGCCTGCTGGGCTCGGTGAACCTGACCACCTTCGTGCGCGATCCCTTCGGCCCCAAGGCCCGCTTCGACTGGGACGAATACCGCGAAGTAGTCAAAGTGTTCACCCGCATGCTCGACAACGTGGTGGAGATCAACGGCCTGCCGCTGGAACAGCAGCGCCACGAGATCCTCTCCAAGCGCCGCCACGGCATGGGCTTCCTGGGCCTCGGCTCCACCATCACCATGCTCAAGATGCGCTACGGCTCCGCTGAGTCCGTCGCCTTCACCGAAGAAGTCTCCCGCGACATGGCTGTGGCCGGCTGGGAAGTCGCGCTGGAACTCGCCAAGGAAAAGGGCGTGGCGCCCGTGCTCGCCTGCGACTACACCGTCACCGGCGACATGCTGCGCAAGCGCCCGGAAATGGTCGCCGACGGCTACAAAGTGGGTGATTCTATCCCCGGTCGCGTGCTCCACGCCAAGTACAGCCGCTACATGCAGCGCGTAGCCAGCGTGGCGCCCAACCTGGTCGAGCAGCTCGCCGAAACCGGCGCGCGCTTCACCCACCACAGCTCCATCGCGCCCACCGGCACCATCTCCCTGTCGCTCGCCAACAATGCCAGCAACGGCATCGAGCCCAGCTTCGCCCATCACTATTCGCGCAACGTGATCCGCGAAGGCCGCAAGACCAAGGAAAAGGTAGAGGTCTACAGCTACGAGCTGCTGGCCTACCGCGCCTTGATCAACGCCGAAGCCGTGCCCTTTACCGACGACCCCAAGTTCAAACTGCCCGATTACTTCGTAGCCGCCGACGACATCTCGCCCAAAGAGCACGTCGACATCCAGGCCGCCTCGCAGTTGTGGATCGACTCGTCCATCTCCAAGACGGCGAACGTCCCCACCGACTACCCCTACGAAGACTTCAAGGACATCTACTTCTACGCCTATAAACAAGGCTTGAAGGGATGCACCACCTTCCGCTTCAACCCCGCTGCGTTCCAGGGCGTGCTCGTCAAAGAAGCCGATCTTGAGAACACCCACTACCGCTTCGAATTGGAGGACGGTAGTGTTGTCGAACTGAAAGGCAACGAAGAAGTGGAGTACGACGGCGAAATGCACACAGCCGCCAATTTGTTCGATGCCTTGAAGGAAGGGTATTACGGAAAGTTCTAAACTATGCGCCGGTGCCTGCCTGCAGACACCGACCCACTGCCAAGAGCAATACCGAATATCCGGTGGCAAGGCTCAACATAAGTTCCAAAATCCACGTCGGAGGGGAATACCCGCATGTCCATCGATACCGAGTTTGAAGTGAACGAAGAAACCGTAACGGTCGTAGAAGCGCCGGTCGAGGTTCCCGTGGTCGAAGTGACCCCGGCAGCCGCCCCCAAGAAGGCTCGTGCCAAGAAGAAGGTGGCTGCGGCCAAGAAGGCAGCTCCGGCCAAGAAAGCCGCCAAGAAGGCGGTGAAGAAGGCCGCTGCCAAGAAGGCCGTCAAGAAGACGGTGAAGAAGGCTGCCGCCAAGAAGGCCGTCAAGAAGACCGTGAAAAAGGCTGCCGCCAAGAAGACCGTGAAGAAAGCGGTCAAGAAGGCTGCCGCCAAGAAGGTCGCCAAGAAGGTCGCCAAGAAGGCGGTGAAGAAAGCCGCCGTCAAGAAGGTTGCCAAGAAGAAAGCGGTGAAGAAGGCCGCTGCCAAGAAGGTCGGCCGCAAGGTCGCCAAGAAGGCAGTGCGCAAGGTCGCCGCCAAAAAGGCTGTTCGTAAGGTCAGCAGCAAAAAGACGGCCAAGAAGGCCGCAGTTAAGAAGACGGCCCGCAAGGCCGCCGGTAAGAAGACCGCCGCCAAGGCGGTCAAGAGGTCCACTGCCAGCAAGAAGGCGAGCGTGAAGAAGGCCGTCCGCAAGGTCGCC
Source organism: Dyella sp. AD56 (assembly GCF_002878475.1). Taxonomy (NCBI): domain Bacteria; kingdom Pseudomonadati; phylum Pseudomonadota; class Gammaproteobacteria; order Lysobacterales; family Rhodanobacteraceae; genus Dyella; species Dyella sp. AD56. The sequence continues at coordinate 192,836 of NZ_NRDP01000004.1, read as the reverse complement.
AAGAAGTCCGCACGCCGTAAGTAAGTCGTAAAACGGTCCGGCCCGGCGTGCAAACGCCGGGCCGGTCTGTCTCCGCGACGCAGGCCGCCATCAGCCAGGAGCACACCATGGCGATCAAGATCGAAAAGAAGATCAAGGGCTACAACGTCGTCAAGCCCGAAGACAAAGCCGCGTCCGCCGCTGCACCCGCCGCCCAGCCGGCCGCTTCTAAAGAAGCGCCCAAGGCGGAAGTCATCCAGATGCACGAGAGCCTGGAGCGTCCCGAGACGCTTGTCGGCTCCACCTACAAGATCAAATCACCGCTGTTCGAGCACGCGTTGTACGTCACCGTCAACGACATCGTGCTCAACGCCGGCACCCAGTACGAACAGCGCCGCCCCTTCGAGATCTTCATCAACTCGAAAAACATGGACCACTTCCAGTGGATCGTGGCGCTCACCCGCATCCTCTCCGCCGTGTTCCGCAAAGGCGGCGACGTCACCTTCCTGGTGGAAGAGATGAAAGCCGTCTTCGACCCGCGCGGCGGCTACTTCAAAGCCGGCGGCGTCTACATGCCCAGCATCGTCGCCGAGATCGGCGGTGTGATCGAGCAACACATGAAGACCATCGGCCTCATCCACGACCCGGAAATGGACGAGTCCACCCGCAAGCTCATCGCCGAAAAACGCGCCGCCTATGAGGCCGCTGCCAACGGTAAGAGCGCTGCGCATGCTGCCGCTGAAGCCAAGACCGAATCCGCCACCGGCTTCCCGCCCGGCGCCACCCTTTGCGTCAAGTGCAATACGCAGGCGCTGGTGATGATGGATGGGTGTCAGACTTGTTTGAATTGTGGGTATAGCAAGTGCGGGTGAAGTGAAAATTCCAAGAGTATGAAAAGGGCGGCGGTTACGCCGCCTTTTTTTTTCTTAGGTATTTGCCTTGAAGAGCCTTTGACGCCCCTTCACCTCAGCTAAATTCCTGTGCACGAGTCCTGGCGAGGAGGAATAGAGCTGGATGGCTCCTGTTAAGTGGGAGAGCGTACCAAAGGGCCAAGCTACAGGGGTGCATCTTGCGATCTCTCTGGCGCAGATTGAAATAAAGTCCAGTGGCTTTCGGTCGATATCTTCAGCCGGACCCTGTGGCTGTTGCTTGCCAGCAAGGCTTGGAAAAATGGTCGAGTTCTGGTGTTCGCCAATTTCGATTAAGCATTTAGTTTGAAATGGAGTTTCACGTGATTAATGCCTTTCAGGTCAATAATCTGAGGTCGATAAGCGATTCTGGCGTAATAAGACTCGCCAAAATCAATGTCTTAGTAGGAAAAAACAGTGCCGGAAAGAGCACCCTCTTGAGAGTGCTTCCGCTACTACGCCAGAGCGTTGAGCAGCCAACGAAAGCGCCGATCCTTTGGTACGGCCGATTGGTTGATTTTGGCACCTACCAGAATGCTGTTAGCTCCTTTGCTCGTGAGCAAGGAGTTAAGTTCGATTTTTATATGAATTTGTCTGGGGATGCTAATACTGGCCGCTCTTATGAGCGCGAGTATCTGTTTGGCAGTACTGACTCGGCGAGAATTTATAAATCACTTCCAAAGGTCAAGGTGTCGCTGACTATTGGTTTAGATGACGACGACGACGTGGGAAGAGCACGATCTATAGAGGTTGATCTCGGCCCAGATCTAGTAAAGGTGACTGAATCGCCCCGGGATTGGTGGAGGCTCCAACTCTTGAGAAGATGGAGCCATGAAGAAGTCAAACAAGTTCTCACCTGAGATCCGTGAGCGCGCTGTGCGCATGGTGCAAGAGCATCGCGGAGAGTATCCGTCGCTGTGGGCGGCGGTCGAATCGATTGCCCCGAAGATTGGCTGCGTGCCGCAGACGTTGCTGGAATGGATCAAGCGTGAAGAGGTCGATACCGGCGTACGTCCTGGCGTGACCAGCAGCGAGACGCAACGCATCAAGGATCTGGAGCGCGAGAACAAGGAGCTTCGCCGCGCCAACGAGATCCTGAAGCTGGCCAGCGCGTTTTTCGCCCAGGCGGAGCTCGACCGCCGCTGCAAGTCCTGAAGCAGTTCATCGATCAGCACCGGGACCGCTTCGGGGTCGAGCCGATCTGCAGGGTGCTGCAGATCGCTCCGTCCGGTTACCGGCGTCATGCCGCGTGCCTGCGCGATCCATCACGGCGCAGTGCGCGCGCGCAACGCGATGAACAACTGGCTCCGCATATCAAGCGGGTCTGGCGCGAGAACTGGTCGGTGTATGGGGCTGACAAGGTCTGGCGGCAACTGCATCGAGAAGGCATGACGGTGGCACGCTGCACCGTCGAACGATTGATGCGACAGCACCGGTTGCGTGGCGTCATGCGTGGCAAGGTCGTGCGCACGACCATCAGCGATAGCAAGGCGCTGTGCCCACGGGACAAGGTCAACCGGCAGTTCAAGGCTGATCGACCTAACCAGCTCTGGGTCGCTGATTTCACGTATGTCTCCACGTGGCAGGGTTGGCTATACGTGGCCTTCGTTATCGACGTGTTCGCGCGTCGCATCGTGGGCTGGCGTGCCAGCACCTCCATGCGTACCGACTTCGTGCTTGATGCGTTGGAACAGGCGCTGTACGCACGCCAGCCCGAGCGTGACAGCCTGATACATCACTCGGACCGCGGTTCCCAATACGTCAGCATTCGATACAGCGAGCGCCTGGCTGAGGCAAGCGTCGAACCATCGGTGGGCAGTAAGGGCGACAGCTATGACAACGCGTTGGCCGAGACCATCAACGGGCTCTACAAGGCCGAGCTGATTCACCGCCGAGCACCATGGAAAACCAGAGAAGCGGTGGAACTGGCCACGCTCGAATGGGTGTCATGGTTCAACCACCAACGCTTACTCGAACCCATCGGGTATATTCCACCCGCCGAGGCCGAAGCTAACTACTACCGTCAGCTGGCTTCCGACTTGGTGCAGGCCGCATGATCACTTAAACCAAATAGCCTCCGCGAAAACCGGGGCGATTCAGTGAACTGTCCGCTATCTACCCGAAGCGGACCTTTGCAGATGGCAGTACTCGCAATTTTGTCCGGAGAAACGGCTGCATGCGCCTCTATACCCGAGTCCTGATAGCAGCAAAGCCAGAGACGTATTCACAGGCTGAGACAGATGAACTTCGTTCTACTATCGCTTCTGCCCCTGGTATCGAAGAAATAGCCAGCGTGTCCAAGCACTTCAAGGGTGGTTACGACGTCGTGGTCCAGCTGACTGAGGACTCGGTAGAGTCCTTCCTTGGATTTCTTTGGAAGGCCGGCTATCGGTCAGCGATCTAGCATTAGTGGAGAACGTCCGCTTTCGACGCGGAGCGAACGTTCCGTTCAAGTAGTGTTGGCTTGTCGTAGTTCACGGAGGAATTATGAAATACGTACTCGGCTACATCTTCGGTTTGATATTTGCCGCGCTGGGTATCTTTTTAGGAGTTTACTTTGCGTGGAAAGGTCTCTCCTCCGAACCTTACAGTGGAGTTGAGTTGGGCTCCTTCTGGGGTTACACGGGCTGTTTTTTGGGTTGTTCTTGCGCCGCCATAGGGGCGTTGACGGGGCTTTGGCTAAAGATCGCTTCGCACAGATCGGCTCTCTTCTAGAGAGGTCGCAGAAAGAAGGCCCGCTTCCGACCCGTAGCGGGCATCCGCTGTTGAAACTGGCCCACAAGGAGGAGTTATGAAGTCTCGTACGTTTATCGCTGCGTTGACGTTGATGGCGTTGCCGTTGTTCGCCCATGCCTCATGCGAAACGGTGAAATCCGACATCGACGCGAAGATCAAAGCGAACGGTGTGAGCAACTACAGTTTGGATGTAGTGGCTGCTGATCAGGCAGATAAGGGCGAAGGCAAAGTGGTGGGGCAGTGCGAAGGGAATAAAGCCATCGTGTACTCGCGCGGACAATCCACGGCGGGTAGTGGCGACTCCAGCCATACGCCGAAGGAATCTCCGGCCGGGGCAGGCAAATCGGGAGCTGCAACACCCCCTGCAGGCGCCACGTCGATGCCACCACCTCAGGCAGTCGGCCGGTCCGGCCAAACCGGGGGCTGATGGTCAGTTGCTTGCGAAGCTGATCAACGAGTGGCGGCCAGTCGCCGCCACTCGTTGCTTCGGTGCTGCTTACTGATTGGTCGTGCTGATGAAGCCAGGTGTGGCACCGATGAAGGTGCTGGCGGCCTGGATGTCGATGCTGCCCCAACCCGTGGCATTGTCACGGCCCGCAACGGCCGAGTAGTAGCCGTTGTTGCCCGTGGTCACGTCATGGAAAGGGAACTGGTTGGCGTAGGCGTACAGTGCCGGCGCGGCAAAGCCCATGCCGTTGTTGTTCGCGGATTCCAGGCGTGCCCATACACCCACGAACAGCGGTGAAGCCAAGCTGGTGCCGCCGTTGGTGTAGTAGCCCGATTGCGAGATGCCCGAGGTGGAGCTCGCCGTGAAGTACACGATGATTGGCGAGTTGGTCCAGTCTGCATTGAACGCCACGTCAGGCACGCTGCGATAGGCATAGCTGCTCGACTGCCAACTGGGCGTAGGTTCGGAGCTGCTCACGCCGCCGCCGCTGTAAGGCCAGGATGCTTCGGAGACGTAGCTGTCCGCACTGGTGGTGTTGAGCGTGGTGCCGCCCACGGCCACTACATACGGCGAGCTGGCCGGGTAGTTGACCGACAGCGAGGTGGTGCTGCCATAAGCACCATTCTGCGGCGCCGTACCGTTCAGCGGGCACGGGTAGGAACCATTGTCGCCGGTGGCTGCCGAGAACGTCTGTCCCTGCGTTACACCAAGCTTGAAGGCGGAGTCCGCAAAGCCCGGCGAGCCATCGCATTCCGGCAGGCCCCAGGACATGTTGGCCACCTTGGCGGTGTTGTCGCTGACCACCTTGTTGATCACCTGCAGCAGACCGCTGTTGCTGGCGCCGCTGGAGCCGGTGCGCGAACTGTAGGTTCCGCCATCGGTGTAGAACACCAGCTTCTGCACACTGCCGGCCACGCCGACGATGGCCTGTGCATCCATGCCCCATTCGCCCTGGCCGCTATCGTCCGTGCTGCTCTTGGTGGTGGTGGAAACGATGGCGGTGGGCACGGCGGTGATGCCTTGGCCGCTCTCGAACTTGCTCAGGTCAGTCTGTGCGTTGGTCATGCTGCCCCAACCGAGGACGGCCACCGTGGTATGGCTCGCCGTGCTTGCGCTGCCGGCGTCATAGACCGTGGCGAACTCCTGCGGGTAGTAAGCATGAGCCTGCGAATTGCCGGTGACCGACACCACCGTGTACGCGGGTTTGATCTGCGAGGCGGGCAGTGAGAACACGCGTGCCTGATGCAGCGTGTTGAAACCCAGTACCTGATCAACCACCGAGCTCAATGCCGCCGGCACTTCCACGCCGCTGGTGTTGGCGATGCCGTCGCGGCCGTGACGGCTGAAGTGGCCGATGGAGGTGCGGAAGGCATTGCGGGCCGTGCCCACGCTGCCGTCTGCGGTGACCAGAAGGCGGTTCGGCGCAATCTGGACGTTGGTGAAACCTTGCTTGGTCAGGTAATCGGCGACCTGCTGGGCTTGCTGCTGGGTCGGCGCGAACAGCTCCGTGCTGTTCTGGCTATTGAGGAACTGGTGAAAGGAAGGGCTGCCGGGATGGAATAGCTCCTTGAGGTAGCTGTCCAGCACATCTTCGTTGCGCAGCTTCAGACTCACCGTGATCGATACCGCCTCCTGATCGGCGGCATAGCCGCTGAAGGTAGCGTCACCGGTATACGGTGCATGGGTACGCGTCATGGCCCATGCCGTGGTGCTGGCATCGGAGGCGGGGGCGGCCATCAGCGCGCCCGGCAAGCCCAGCGCAACAGCCAACATGGTGGCCAGGTACCCCTGTGCGAGGGCACGCGACGTGCCCTTTACTGCCTTACTCATAAGCAATAACTCCCCAGTAATGTGGTTATGAATCCGACGTGCGATGCAGCGAATGACCGACCATGCGGACACGCATCTCCCCTGCGCCGGCACCTTCCAGGTGCCAGTGACGCATGGACGAGTCATAGGGAAAAAGCTCGAATACCGCGGCCGCGGCACCTTCCAACCCCCTGCTGCGAGTCGATTTATAGGGAGGAAAATGCGAGCAAATCGTGAAATCTATCGCTTTCGGCATAGACCGTAAAAAATTACTTTTAGAGAAATTTATTACGTTAGATAGGCAGTTGATTTCGCTGTCTTGCGTGACGCTGACGGCAAGAACTTTCGTTTACTTCGAGCGCGTCCGCTTCGGCGCATATGGACTTCAGTAAGTCCAAGGAGGGGGAGTGGCAACTCACGGATCGTCGCATTGGCGCCAGCATGGACGTCTATCCATGTGGCGATACATTGGAGCGAATCGCTCCTACCAGGGCTGGCATACAAGCGCTGACGCCGCTGGTTGCCTATCACTGCTTGCGCTACTTGATGCGCTGGCAGGGGAGTCTTTGGCACCTTATCGAACGGTTTCCCTGGCGGCTCCTTCCTCGGCGCTGCTGACCGCTCCCGGAAGGATGTTCTCGGGTGCTGAAGTGGTCGCAAAGCTTCGCTTGGCTCATGTCGCCTCTTCGACTGAGTGGCGATTCGCGGCTTCGCCCGATGTGGCATCCCTGACAATAGGGGAGCCCTGGCGCATCAAACTCTGCGAGGCGACCATTGCACTGTCCTCCGGCGAGGAGGATTTCCGAATAGGGCCGGAAGACCGCGAGCAGGGACTATGGTTCTGGCGATGGAGGCCATAGTGCTTTGTTTGGACGGCCAGGGTACTTCTGCTTTCGGCTGCGACTTAGGCCGGCGAGCGTACTTAACGCCATGCGCTCAAAGCGTCATGGCAGCCGCTGCTGCGCGACCCCGCACAAACTGTCGTGATCGGCTGTGAAAGACAATCGCCACGTTCGTACTCGTCATGACTTCTCCGGAAACATCATGGGGCATGTTGCGACTCATGGATCATCGATGGGTACTACAGCTCGACCAGTACCACGCCTTTGAGCCGGCCCTCACAGGCCTGCTGCAGGGCTTCGGGTGCTTTGTCGAGACCGTTGAACGTCGTGCTTGGCAGGCAAATCGCGCCTTCCTGCTGCCATTCGTCCAGGCGGCGTATCCATTCGTCGAATGCATCGGAACTGGGTTCTCCTGCGCTATAGCCACGCAGTGTGATTCCCATGATGGGTAACCGGAATGTATCGATGTCGGCTGGCGCGACCGATGTGGAGCGTTCTGCATTCAACTCGGCGACAAGGGCACCCAGGATCACGAAGCGCGCGTCCTCTCGTGCACACGAGACCGCAGCACTCAATTGCTCACCGCCCACCATATCGACGCACACGTCGATGCCATGAGGTGCCGCTTTGGCCAGTTGCTCGATAAAGGGGCCGTCGTTCCGGACAATGACCGCGTCATAGCCGAGATCGCGCTTCATCCAATCGGCCTTGTCGGTGCTTCCCGTGCTACCGATCACGCGGGACGCACCAAGATTGCGCGCTATCTGCGCCGCCATGGAACCGATGGCGCCGGCACCACTGGATACGAAAACGATGTCTCCACGCTTGATGCGTATCCCACGTGTCAACGCAGCGTAGGCTGTCCAGCCATGGCCGAGATACGCGGCAGGTTCGATGGATTCGCGCTGCAGCACTTTGCATTGATGCGCGTCGGCGATCGCATAATCGCGCCAACCCAGCGGATGTAAGACGATCTCGCCAACCTGTAGCTGTGATTCCGGCGTTGTGGCGATGACCTCGCCGATGGCTCCGTCGGAAAGGGCATCTCCCGGCTTGAGCGGCGGAAATGGAATACCCTTGATGTCCTTCGCGTCGCGGCTCGCCATCAGGCGAGTCGATACCGAGACTCGAAACCACCGGTTGCGTAGCAGTACTTGGCCAAGTGCCAAGGGTGGCAACGGCACCTCGGTCATCGTGAAATCCGTCGATTGAAGCTTGTTCCCCGGATGGGCGGCGAGTGCAACTTGGCGTGAAACACGAGGGCGTGGGTGCATGCTTGATTCCTGTGGTTGGGTGATGGCGGTTGCGCCATGTCCTAACCTGCGAAGTGAAGTCGAAATTTTTCCGCGGATCCCCCGATATGGCTACTCGCTTTTCCGCTACCACCCAGTCCAGCCGCCGAATCCCGCGGCAGCAACGTTCGCGCGCCACCGTCGACGCCATCGTCGAGGCGGCGGCTCACGTTTTGGCCACGCGCGGCTGGGCGAAATTCACGACCAACGAAGTGGCGCTGGCCGCCGGAGCAAGCATCGGATCGTTGTATCAGTACTTTCCCGACAAGCTGGCGCTGGTCGACTCCGTCCGTACACGTCATCTCGACGCAGTACTTGCCGCACTGCCAGATCCCGACACGCTCGACCTCGCCACTCCGCTCGCTGCGCGAGTCGACCAAGTGATTGACGGCGTCATCGAAGTTCATTCGGTCAATCAACGACTGCATCGTGTCCTGCTCGACGAAGTTCCACTCGCCATGCGCGAAAGCGATAGCGTGTTTGAAGTGGAATATCTTCGTCGTTATCAAGCGCTGGTTCTGCCAGATACGGCGTGCTCCCCTGGGCCCGGCGATGTCATGGCCGCCAAGGTCCTCGCTTCGGCCATCGAAGGCGCCGTCCACGCCGCCGCATCGCGCGGCGAGCTCGGCGTGTCCGAGGTGCGGCGGGAACTCAAAGGGCTTGTTGGCGCTTATCTGCGCGAACGTCATGTCCAAGCCGTCGAACGGTGACGGCACGACGGCTTACCCGGACGCTGCTGGGGTCGTGGTGATGGCGCAAGTGCGATTGGACATCAAGCCAGGCAGTAGCCGCGCCGCCGACTCCCACCTCATACTGCGACGCACCCTCAGCATCGGTCCGGAGTCTCCATGCGTCGTCGCGACTTTCTCACGGGGGCTGTAGCCGCCACTGCCGCAGCGTCCACAGCCCTTATGCTGACCGGCCGGTCGGCGCAGGCCGCACCTGCTGCGCCTAATGGGTTGGCCGGACTGGCTTCCATGACCACCGGCGCCAAGCCGATTTCGGTGGAGGAGCGCCTCGCACGGATCGCCAAACTGCAACGGCTGATGGTCGATCAGAAGATCGGTGCCTTGATCTTGGAGTCGGGCTCGAGCCTGGACTACTTCACGGGCATTCAGTGGCATCGCTCGGAGCGTACGACGGCCGCCGTTATCCCGGCCCGGGGTGACATCGTCATCGTGACTCCGGCCTTTGAAGAGCCCTCGATCCGCGAGACCCTGGCGGTGGCCGGCGATGTGCGGCCCTGGAATGAGCATGAAAGCCCGTTCGCCCGCATCGTTGGCGCGCTACGCGATCGCGGCGCGACCTCCGGTTCGATCGCCTTCGAAGCAACCACGCGCCTGTTCATCGTCGACGGGGTGCGCGATGCAAGCGCCGGCGCCTACCAAGTGGTTTCGGGCGACGCTCTGGTAAAAGCCGTCCGGCTGATCAAATCCCCGGCCGAACTCGCGCTCATGCAAACCGCCAACAACGTCACCCTGGCGGCGCTGCGCTACGTCCATGGCAACGTCCGCCCCGGTATGCGTCCCGACGAGATCGCCGTCATGATGAACGCCGCCACCGAGGCATTGGGCGGCTCGCCGGAGTTCGCTCTCGTGTTGATCAACGAGGCCAGCGCTTATCCGCACGGCTCACACCAGCCGCAGACCCTGCACGATGGTTCGGTCATCCTGATGGACGTTGGCTGCACCGTGCATGGCTATCAATCGGACATCTCGCGCAGCTGGGTGATGGGTCAGCCAACCGCGAAACAGCGAAAGGTCTGGGACACCGTGAAGCGAGGCCAGGAGATCGCGTTGAGCACCGCCAAGCTGGGCACTCCGGTGGGTGCCATCGACGATGCCGTGCGCGCCTACTACGAAAAGGAAGGCTGGGGTCCCGGTTACCACCTGCCCGGACTTCCCCACCGTACCGGCCATGGCATCGGCCTGGACGGCCACGAGCCGCCCTATCTCGTCCATGGCGACGCCACGCCGCTGGCCGCCGGCATGTGTTTTTCCGACGAGCCGGGGCTCTACATTCCCGGTGAGTTCGGCATCCGTCTGGAAGACTGCTGGCACATGACCGAGGCCGGTCCAAAACTTTTCACCGGGCTCGCCAAGTCGATCGACGACCCGATCTGATTGGTTCGAGTGCAGGCAAATATCTGCCGGTGAGGCGGGGCCGCTGACGGTGTCGCGCCTGCGCAGACCGGCCGCCGTCGCTTCCTGCTTCCCTCAACGCGTCTTATAGTGCGCTCCGTCCGTATCGGGATAGTTCAGAAGTCTGCCAATGGTGTATCAGTATTGGGTGACTGATACTGAGCAGCCTGTTGCGCAGGCTTTTCACAGGGGAAAACATGGCTTCGTTCTTCCGCTACATGGTGGTGTATGCATGCGTGCTGATGGCTGCCTGCAGTCAGCAAACGCTCGTCGACAAGTTCACGCCTCACCCTGCCGCGGAGGTGGCGAAATCCGTGCTCGAACGAGTGCGGCAGGGTGATCTGGAGGCGGTCAAGAACAAGCTCGACGATAAGCTCCTGCAGAATCCGGACATCGACGCGAAGTTGAAGGAAGTCGCCGGCTATTTCCCTGCTGGAGCCCCTCGTTCAGCGAAGTTGGTCGGCACCAACACTGTGACGGGCAACGGGATCAGTCGCTACAACCTCACCTATGAGTATGAGTTTGCCGATGGATGGGTGCTGGGCAACGTGGTTCTAGCCGGAGAAGGTGATGCCGTACGCGTTGAGGGCGTGCATGTGCAGCGAATGGAGAAGTCCTTGGAGGCACAGAACGCCTTCACCCTCAGTGGCAAGGGCGTAGCGCACTGGATCACGTTGCTGGCCTGCATCGCCATTCCATTGCTGAGTGTCTACGCTTTCGTGCTTTGTCTTCGAACGCCGATTACACACCGCAAATGGCTGTGGGCGCTTAGTACCTTGTTCGGCGTTACGACCCTGCGTTTCAACTGGACTAGCGGGGCCTTCGATTTTCAACTGCTGTCGGTCCAGCTGTTTGGGTCCTCGAGCTTTAGCAGTCCATATGGTCCGATCATCATTGGACTGTCGTTGCCGTTGGGTGCCCTATGGTTTCTGGCTTGCCGGAGCGGGCTGACGGCGAATGCCGCGGCGGCCAAGGCCGAGGAGATGTCTGTCGCTAAGGAGCAACCTTGAGAGGAATATGCCCGTCTTTGATCGAGTGCCGGTGACCCTGTCAATGAGCTGTTGAAGCCATTCATTTCCTCTGTCCATGTTCCACCGTTGTCCGCTTCACCCCTCGCCAGTCCCGCTCGCCACATAGACGACGTTGGTCGCCATGGAGACGGCTACACTCGATTGTATGAACGAGCTATTTCGCCTACCTCCGGCAGCCACCCTCGGCGAGCAGGGCACACCGTTTTCTCCGAAAACGTTGGCTACGTTATGGGTGGCATTCTGGCTGCTCATGATCAGCGTGTCGCTCCAGGATACGCTCCATAGCCCGCTCATCCGTTGGTGGGAGCCTGTGCTGTGGGAGGGCAGTTCGGCGCTGATCGCAACAGGGTGGATGTGGCTTGCCGTTCGGTTTCGTGAGCAATATGCGCCGTACCTGGACAGGCCCTTGATCTGGTTTGGTCGCTACCTGCGTTGGCAGCCGCTGGTCATCTTGACGTGGCTTGCGATGGTTTACCCGATACGTCATGGCGTCTACGCCGCCGTCGGCCGTGCCTATGTGCATCCGGGCTGGGGCTTCGTCGTTATGTACGAGAGCGTCAAGCTGACGATTTTCACGGGGTTGTGGCTCGGCATCCTGTTTGGTATCGATTCCTATGGGCAGTGGCAACTCCAGCGTCGGCGCTTGTTGCAGATGCAGAAAGCGTTGGCGGAGGCGCAACTGGCCCACCTGCAGGCCCAGCTACGTCCGCATTTTTTATTCAATGCGCTCAACACCGTCTCTGCCCTGATGCATACCGACGTGGCACGGGCTGATCGTTTGGTTGCAGCGCTCGGTGATCTGCTGCGCATCAGTCTTCGGTCCACCGAAAGCGAAATGACACCGCTCGCCGAAGAAATCCGTACCCTGGCGTTGTACGGGGATATCATGAACGAGCGATTCCGCGATCGTGTCACCCTGAATTGGCAGACGGATCAAGCGCTCCTCGATACCCCTGTTCCTGCGCTATTGCTGCAACCTCTGCTTGAAAATGTCTTCAAGCATGGCGTCGAGCGCACCGTGGCGCGCGTACGTATCCACATCAGCGTACAACGCGATAGCGACTCGTTGGAAATCGTCGTAAGCAACTCCGGTTCCATGCTGGAGGCAGAGCATCGCGAAGGTTTGGGGTTTCGCAGTTGCCGGGAACGGTTGAACATTATCTACGGCAACGCTGCATCGCTGCGAGTAGGTAACGAGGGCGATGGCGTCGCTGCGCGCGTTCGGATTCCGCTGGTCGGTACGGCTGCATGATTCGCGTCGTGATCGCTGACGACGAGGCACCCGCCCGCGAGAAGCTCGAACGCTGGCTGGCGGAGCAGCCGGATATGACCGTGGTTGGATCGGTCGAGGATGGCTTGTCTGCAGCGCAATGCATCGAAGAGTACCGGCCGGACGTGGCCTTTCTCGATATACAGATGCCGGCACTTTCTGGCCTGCAAGTGGCAGCGCAGCTTGAACCATCGGTCGCACCGGTAATCGTCTTCGTCACCGCTTATGACGAACACGCCGTAAAGGCGTTCGACCTCAATGCGATCGACTACCTACTCAAGCCTTACGATGGCGACCGTTTCGCCCGTGCCGTGCAGCGCGTCCGGCTACGGCTGAACTCCCGTGAGCCAGGGGCCGCAGCAGTAGCGATGGGGCGCGCACGGGTAGCTTCCTGCGAGCGGCTTCTCGTGCCGGATCGCGAACGACTGCAGTTGATCGACGCGGCGGCCGTCGAATGGCTCGAGGCCGATGACAACTATGTCCATGTGCACGCCGCCGGGCGCAGCTACCTGTTACGCAGGACGCTGCAGGATCTGTTGTCCCAGCTCGGCGAGCAGCGCTTCATTCGTATACACCGCTCTACAGCGGTCAACCTCGCTTGCATCGGATCGCTCACCCCGCTCTTCAAGGGGGACTACGAAGTCCATCTGCACAGCGGCCGTGTTCTACGGCTAAGTCGTCGGTATCGCGACGCACTCTTCGCCCGCATGGGTCGTTAGTGTCCGGTACGCCACGCTGGCGTCCCCGCTTACCCCAAATCTGCTGCTACTCCATAGCTGATGGATCAGGCTCCTGCTTGTCGCCGAAACAAGGAACCTGAAACATGCGTGCTACCGATGAACTGAAAGAGCGCTATGACTTTCTGGATTGGTTGCGAGTCATTGCGATTTTTGTGCTCTTCTTCTTCCATACGGGGATGATCTTTGTCGGTTGGGGTTGGCATATCGTCAACGACCAGACCATCCCATCCCTTCAGTGGCCCATGGACATTGCGCACCGCCTGCGCATGCCGCTGCTATTCGTCATTGCTGGCGCAGGCATGTGGTTCGCGTTGCAACGGCGCAGTACAGGGATGTTCGTGAAGGAACGGACGATCAAACTTCTGCTGCCTCTCTTGGCCGGCATATTCCTGATCGTTCCGCCGCAGATCTACTGCGAACGGCTGCTCGACGGGCAATGGACCGGAGGCTATCTGGCGTTCTACGCCACGCGAGTGCTGCAGTTCGTTCCCTACCCAAAGGGTGATTTCAGCTGGCATCACTTGTGGTTCATTCTGTATCTCTACGTGTACGTTCTATTGCTTCTCCCCCTGATGCTTTGGTGGAAGCAAGGCGCGCAGCGCGTAGCGCCGGGTGCATGGCTGTATCTTCTGGGCATTCCCCTGGGCATCAACGAAGTTCTTCTGAAATCGCTATTTCCAGAGTCACACAATCTCGTCAGCGATTGGTACATCTTCAATCACTACTTGCTGCTGACGGTTTATGGATACCTCATGGCGTCCATGCCAGGGATATGGAAGTGGCTGTCCGACGTTCGTCGATGGTCGCTGGTGGGCGGGGTGGTGTCGTTCATTCTGCTGATATCGCTGTTCATGGCCGGTGTCATTGACCACGGATCGGTGGCCGATGGGCTGGGTGCGAATATCTTCACGTGGCTTTGGGTGATGGTATTTCTGGGTTACGGCTATCGTTACCTGTCCTTCGTCAACCCGTTGCTCATCTGGGCGCGAGAGGCCAGCTATCCCTTTTACATCCTGCATCAGACGGTGATCGTCGTGATCGGGTACTACATCATCCAGCGCCCGTGGACGCCGTGGACAAAGTATGCCGTCATCCTGGTTCTCAGCATGAGCGCATGCTTTGCCCTCTACGAGGGATGTGTAAGAAGGTTTGCGCTGTTGCGTCTGCTCTTCGGAATGAAGGCGGAATCATCAAGTCCGCGCGCTTTCTCTGGAGCGGCTAAGCGCTCCCTGGGTGATGATCTGCAGTAGACAGCGCATGTCCGCGGTCGATCCTCGGTGGCACCCGACTCAACGCAGGCATTGGACGTGTCGGCTTCGACGGGGTGCTACGGATCCCAGTGCTGACCGCAGCAAGGGCAAGCAACGATGGATTGGTCGGCGGCGAGATCGTCCCAAAGGATAGAAACGTTGGTGTCGCAGGCGTCGCACATGCCGGAGGAGGGGATGGACGTGTGCGCTTTATCGCGCCGCGTCGTGTATCCATCCCCGCTTTGGCTGTGCGCGCAGGCCATATCGGCGTATCCGCGCTCGAAGCGCTCGGCGATGCCAGGCAGACTCGCCAGCAGCGATAGTTGCAGGCGCTGCGCATCGATCGGATCGGTGGCCGCCCATTGCCGGCCCAGGTTCTCCGCTTGATCGAAGAGCTCATTCCAGCTCGAGCGGGTGCGATCGCTACCGCTCTGCCCGGACAGCGCCATCGTGACACTGCGGTCGCTCAGGCGGATGGTTCGCGCAAGCAGATCCAGGCGGTCGAGTTTCCTGGTGTGGGTGCCAGCGGTTGGCGCCGTGGTGGTACCAAGCGCCGGACGTGACCGGTAAGTGGCGTGCATAGCGATGCCCCCTGTCATGCTCGTGTCGAGCAGGCACGGGGCGGTTCGCACCGTGCTTGGGAGGCAGTGTAGAAACCGGCTGGGCGAGCGGATGCCCGGATTCGGCCAAGGGATGCGCAGATTCGGCATCTGGCGCACGCTCTTTATGCGTTTGGGGTGTCTCCAGCCCTGTTGAGAAGCCGTCGCTATCGTCACGCTGGCGACTACGTGGGCTCGGTTATGTTTGCGCGGTCGTGGGGCTTGCATCAGCCGGAAGGCCACCTTCGCGCGACGCAGCGTTATCACCGACAGGAGTGGGCTCATGCTTGTGGATGTTTATCAAAGCAGCACCGATGCCGCGTGGTTCGTCGCCGTTGCGACTGGGAATCCGGTGGCTTTTGCGAGCATCCCGAGCGATCCGGTTCTGGTGGATCCGCAGCTGTTTCTACAAGGCGCTGACCTGGCTTCCAGTAGTGAGTTCATTGGCCTGGATACGACAGCGGTGGTGAAGCAGGTGGAAGACAAAGGGTTTGCCTTGTTCAAAGCGCACCTTAGGTGATGCGGCAGCTTCATGTCGGCGCAAACGCAGTTTCAGGAGGTCGTCATGTCCATCGATTCCACACCCGGTTTGGGAAACACGGCTCTCGATGCGCTAATCCTTCGCGCTGTGGTGCGAAAGCTGCTGCAGAAGGGCGTGCTCTCTGCCGACGATGTGCGGGCACTGCTGCTGGAAGCCACGGAACATCTCGACACGGTCGTAGGCAACAACCTCACCGTCGAAGAGGCGCGGAGCATGATCAAGGGAGACTTGGCGTCTTTCATCGGAGCCCCGTAGTTCGCTCTACGGCGACCTGTTGACCTGTCGGTTCCGGTCACGTAGTTTCGGTCACATGAACGCTACATGCGCCCGATGCTCGCTGATTATTCGCGCCACACCTTATCCGGTGGGTTAGCGCGCGTTCTTCAGTCGCCAATGAAACCCGCCCTTGAGGCGGGTTCTTTTTATCCGACTCCTGGGTACCCGAAGCAGAACAGGAGTTCCTCATGCAAACCCATCACCCTCATCCTTCGGCACTGCACCTGGTGTGCGGGAAAATTGCCTCGGGCAAGTCCACGTTGACCCAGCACTTGGCCAGACGCACACACACGGTGTTGATCAGCGAGGATGCTTGGCTATCCGGGCTTTACACCGACGAGATCCGCACGGTGAGCGATTACGTCCGGCGCTCGGGCCAGTTGCGCAGTGTGCTTGGGCCGCACGTCGAGTCGCTGCTGCGGACGGGCCTGTCGGTGGTGCTCGATTTTCCCGCCAATACGGTCGGAAATCGCCGATGGATGAAGGACATCATCGACCGGTCGGGTGCTGATCATCAGTTGCACTTTCTCGATGTTCCCGACGAGCTCTGCAAGCAACGATTGCGAGCCCGCAATGCCGAGGGCTCGCATGCTTTCGCGCCCACCGACGCCGAGTTTGACGAGATCACACGGCACTTCGTGGCGCCCGTCACCGAAGAGGGTTTTCGCGTCGTGCGCTACGAGTCGTCGCTAGCGGAGGAGGGCGGCTGACCGCGATGGCTTTCGGGGTGGCGTCGTTGGGATCAGGCTGTCATGCCTTTTCGACGGCACCCGCCGCCTGGGCGAGTGCGCGTTGCACGGCGTCGCCTTTGCGTTCGCTGTAGCGACTGACCAGATAGTCGCTGCGTCCGCGCACCATCAGGGTGAACTTCATGAGTTCTTCCATGACGTCGACCACGCGGTCGTAGTACGGGGAAGGTTTCATGCGCCCGTGTTCGTCGAACTCCTGCCAGGCCTTGGCCACCGAGGATTGGTTGGGGATGGCCACCATGCGCATCCATCGCCCCAGCACCCTCAACGTGTTCACGACATTGAACGACTGGGAGCCGCCGCACACCTGCATGACCGCCAGCGTTCGTCCTTGCGTGGGGCGCACGCTGCCGTCTTCGAGAGGTAGCCAATCGATCTGGTTCTTGAAGACGCCGGTGATGGTGCCGTGGCGCTCGGGGCTCACCCACACCTGTCCTTCGGACCAGATCGACCACTCGCGCAGCCGCTGCACATCAGGATGGGTGGCTGGCACGCTGTCGAGCATCGGTAGCGTGTGGGGATCGAACACCCGCGTCTCGGCCCCGAGGTGCTGCAGGATGCGCTCGGCTTCCAGGGCCAGCTTTCGGGAGAAGGATTGGGGTCGCAGCGAGCCGTAAAGGATCAGGATGCGCGGCGGGTGGCTGGCATCGTTACCGGCGCTGAGCCTGGGGCTGTCCGGGCGCGGGAGCAGGTCGAGTTCGAGATGGGGTAGATCCGGCGTCATGGGCTTGTCTGCCGTTTGATATTTCGACTATTCTAGTTTTATGGAAATGAATGACGCAATCGCCGCCTTGACCGCGCTGGGCCACGCCAAGCGCCTGGCCATCTTCCGCTTGCTGGTGGTCGCCGGCCCCGTGGGCCGCATGGCCGGGGAGATCGGGGATGAGCTGGACATGCCGGGCGCCACGCTGTCTTTCCACCTGAAGGAGCTGGTGAACGCGGGGCTGATCACGGCCGAGCCACAGGGACGGTTTGTCTGCTATCGCGCCGCCTTCGACGCCATGAACGGGCTGATCGCTTACCTCACCGACAACTGCTGTGCCGGCAGTGCGGGCGTGGTGTGTACGCCGGGAGGCGGCGTTTGCGAGCCCGGCAATGGCTGCTGACATCTACACGGAGCATGTTGTCGTGACTCACCGCGTCTTGTTCGTCTGTACGGGCAACTCCGCCCGCAGTGTGTTGGCCGAGGCCACCTTGCGCGCCTGGGGTGGCGCACGGTTCGAAGCATTCAGCGCCGGTAGCCAGCCCACCGGCCGCATCAACCCTTATGCGTTGGACACGCTGGTTGCCGCGGGCATGCCCACGGCGGGATTGCGCAGCAAGTCGTGGGATGAGTTTTCGGGCGAGAACGCTGCGTCGGTGGATCTGGTGATTACGGTGTGCGACAGCGCGGCTTCCGAACCTTGCCCGGTGTTCTTCGGTGACTTTGTGCGTACCCATTGGGGCTTGCCCGATCCAGCGGCAGTGGAGGGCAGCGACGCCGACAAGCGCGCCGCATTCGCCCACGCGTACGCCATCATCAAGGCGCGCCTCATGGCGTTTCTCACCCTGCCTGCCGAAACCTGGGCGGATCGGGGCGCACTGAAGGCTGCGTTGGATCGCATTGGCTTCATCCAGTCCGAGGACGCCGTCCATGGGTGAAACTGCTGTCGCGCGGTCCGCCATCGGATTTTTCGAGCGCACGCTGACGCTTTGGGTGGCGGCGTGCATCGTGCTGGGCACGGCGCTTGGCCACTGGTTGCCTATGCCGTTTGCGGTGCTGGGTGCGATGGAGGTCGCCAAGGTCAATCTGCCGATCGCGGTGCTTATCTGGCTGATGATCGTGCCCATGCTGCTGAAGATCGACCTCGGCGCCATGCGTCAGATTGGCCGACACTGGAAAGGCATGGGCGTCACCCTTTTCATCAACTGGGCGGTGAAGCCGTTCTCCATGGCGCTGCTGGCCTGGTTGTTCCTTCGGCACGTCTTTGCTGCTTATCTCCCGGCGGACCACGTGGAGAGCTACGTGGCGGGTCTGATCCTGCTGGCGGCGGCGCGTGCACGGCCATGGTGTTTGTCTGGAGCAACCTGTGCGGTGGCGAGCCAACGTTCACGCTCAGTCAGGTGGCCATCAACGACGGCATCATGGTGGTGGCTTTCGCACCGCTGGTGGCCCTGCTATTGGGTGTGTCAGCGATTACGGTGCCGTGGATGACGTTGATGTTGTCCGTGGCGCTTTACATCGTGGTGCCGGTGATCGGGGCGACGCTGCTGCGTCGTGTGATCCGCGCGCGCGGAGGTGAGCGGGCATTGGCCGAATGCTTGCGTCGCTTGAGTCCGGTATCGCTAGTCGCGCTGTTAGTCACGCTTACCTTGCTGTTCGGATTCCAGGGAAAACAGATCCTCGCGCAGCCGCTGATCATCGCCATGCTCGCGGTGCCGATTTTGGTGCAGGTCTACTTCACCTCGGGCCTGGCTTATCTGCTGAACCGCTGGCTGGGCGTGGAGCACTGCGTAGCGGGCCCATCCGCCCTGATCGGGGCCAGCAACTTCTTTGAGCTTGCGGTGGCCGCCGCAGTCAGCTTGTTTGGCCTGAACTCGGGCGCCGCATTGGCCACGGTGGTTGGTGTGCTGGTCGAAGTGCCGGTGATGCTGTCCGTGGTGCGTATCGTGAATCGCTCCAGGGCTTGGTATGAAACGCCGAATGCCGGACGGCGCCCTGCCTGATGCGACCACCGGCAAACTCACTCGCCCGGTGTCACGGCCGCGTTGCGTTGTGTGCGAGTGCGCTGCTGGAGGCCGAGTTGGCGCGGGGCGTCTGCGCAGCAGGTGTTGGCGCTGACCTCACCAGTATGGTCTCTTGATTGAGGCAATCGGGTGGGGACAGGGAGTAACTGTTGAGCACCAGCTTGCATGTCCAGGTGATCTCGGCGCCTTCTTTGCCGTTTCGCTCCGTGGGGATAAGCATCAGGATAGGGTCAGGGCTCGCCCCCGTATTGCGCGTGTGCAGTGTGATGAGCCCACCGTCGGCAATCTCCGCATACGCGATATAGGTGCCAATCGAGGCGGCAGAGTCGTAGTGCAGGTCGGTGGAGTGAATCCCCGCCAGCCCGCCATGCACGGTGGCAGCCTCCAGCACCACATCCTTCAGCGCATCGGCATCCTTCATGGCGGCAGCGATGTGCTGCCTGGGCCCAAAGCCGTGCCAGAGGAGCAAGCTCACAGCGGCGATCACCGTGACGCTCATCATCGCGATCAGCACGTTGAGCATGGACAATCGTCGTAGCTTGAGCATGAGCGGTGCCCTTGACCGATAGCGGCAGGCCCATTCGATGGGCCAGCGTTCGAGACTATCCCGATCGTGGTGTAGATGCAGTCTACGCCCGCAAAGTCCTGTTCTCCCGTTGTTTTTAGTCAACCTCGGCAATGCCTAGAGCCGACCAACGAGGCATGCGCTAATCTGCAACTGTCTGTTCAGGGCGAGCCGGGGAGCGCAGGTGTCTCCTCACGCCCCATAACAGACGTTTTGGAAGGCGCATCCAGGCCGCAGGAAACGACGTTGCCTGGAAACTCGAATCTGCCCCGTTTGGATGCGCAAGCCTAGGAACTTCGTGATACGAGTGGACTGCTACATGATTGATGGGCTTTGCGTACGCTATGGATGAGCACGGGTCGGAATCCGGTCGAACTGCCTTCGCCTTCATTGCGTTGCTTACCTTGCTCACTCTCGCGGCCCTTTATGCGCCGCGTTTCGAGCATCGCTCCGTCGTCGCCAGCGTTGCGCCTGCATCACGGCCCATGGGGCCCACTGTCGAGCTGTGGCTGAGCACGGCAGATCGACGGCTGAAACTGATGCCGCAGCCCGACATCGCCATGAGCGCCCGTGGCTCGGCGCCCGCGGACGTCGTCATTGAAGTCGACAAGAAATACCAAACCATGGTCGGTTTCGGCGCGGCGATGACCGACTCATCAGCATGGCTGCTGCAGAACAAGCTATCCGATGCGCAGCGCAGCGATTTGTTGCACGAGCTGTATGGGCCGCCGCCCAATCTCAATCTGAACATGATGCGCCTGACCATTGGCGCCTCGGATTTCTCGTTGAAGCCCTACACCCTGGACGATGTGCCCTTCGGCCAGACCGATCCGGAGCTGCAGCATTTCAACGTCACGCCCAATCTGCTCGACGTGATACCCGTGGTGCGCGAGGCGCTTTCCGTCAACGCCGGATTGCGCATCATCGCCTCGTCATGGAGTGCGCCAGCCTGGATGAAGTCCAGCCAGAATCTGATTGGCGGGGACTTGCTTGAGCAGTATGAAAGTACGTACGCGGACTATCTCATCAAGTATCTCGATGCCTATCGCGGTTACGGCATCCCCATCTTCGCGCTGACCTTGCAGAACGAGCCGGGCTTTGTGCCAGTCACCTACCCAGGCATGGAAATGCCTGCGGATACGCGAGCGCGCATCGTCTCGCAGTACCTCGGCCCCAAGCTGGCAAGCCGCACGCCTAAAACCGCCATCCTGGAATGGGATCACAACTGGAGCCATCCCGAGCAACCGCTGAGTGTGCTCGGCGACGCGGATGCCGCCCGCTATATCGATGGCGTTGCGTGGCATTGCTACGAAGGCAGTCAGTCGGCACAGGGGCGCGTGCATCGCGCGTATCCGCAGAAGAGCGTCTACATCACCGAGTGTTCGGGCGGTGACTGGGCATCGAGCATTAACGGCGAGCTGATCTGGTTCGCGCGCAATCTGCTGGTCACGGGCATCAGGCAGTGGGCCAGCGGTGTGGTGTACTGGAATCTGGCCCTCGACGAAAATCACGGCCCGCACTTTGGTGGCTGTGCCGCCTGCAAGGGCGTGATCATGGTCGACTCGAAGACAGGCGAAGTCAGTCGCAACGACGAGTACTACGCGCTGGCGCATTTCAGCAAATTCGTGCTGCCCGGCGCCGTGCGCGTGGCGTCCACCGACACCGATGCCGATCAGGGTATCGCCAATGTGGCATTCCAGAACGTATCGGACGGATCGATCGTGCTGGTGATGGTGAACAGCAAAACCGATGCGCGTCCTGTGTCGGTGGTCGAGGGCCAAGTCCGGTTCGACTACACCATGCCTCCGCGAAGCGTGGCCACGTTCGAGTGGAACCATGACAAGACCGGTGCATGGGTGCGCCGTGCCGTGTCGTGGTTGGACAGGGCCGCGTCTGATGTAATCAAGAGACGTCCCGCCACGCCGCCGCAGCATTGAGGCGGGGATGCCCGCTTTTCATTGCTGTATGGGCGTGCCGGTTTCAACACTGCGAGCAGGCTGAGCTGGCGCGGGCAGGCTCGAACCAGGTTTCTGCCGCTACGTCCATCAAGCCACTTCAACCGTAGATTCCATCGCCTCGGCGGCATCACTGATGGCCTTCGGCTCCGCGTGCCGTGCACTGCGAAACAGGAATGCCCCGCCCGCGCAGAGCAGCATGGTCACACCTGCAAGCAGGAACACATCGCTATACGCCTCCAGCAACGCCTGCTTGTGCACCACCGAGGCCAGTTGCGCCAGCGAGCGCTGTCGCAAGCCTGCATAGGCTGCGCTTTGTAGCGCATCCGATGGAGCCACCGCGTGGCCCGCCAAGCGAGCTACGCTCTGTGCGATGCGGTCGCGATACGCGGCGAGGTAGGGCGTCACGTGCTCACCGATGCGTTCGGCGTGGAACTTCTGCCGCACCACCACCAACTGGCTGGCCATGGCGATGCCGATGGCACCGCCCACGTTGCGCACCATCGAGAACACGCCGGAGGCGGAGCCAAGTTCGGCCTTGTCCAGACCATCCACCGCCATCACGCCCAACGCCACCACGATCAGCGACTGCCCCACGCCACGCACAATCAAGGAGGGCACGATGGTGTTCTTCGCGGCATCCATGTCGAGGTGGATGTTCATCAGGCAACCGATCGCCATGATCACAAAGCCCGCACCAATGGCCAGGCGTGGACTGGTGGCCCGCATCAACGGTGGCGTGGCAAACGACATCACGAACTGCACAATGCCGTAAGAGATCATGGTCAGACCGATCTCGCGTGCGTTGTAGCCTTGCACATCGGCGAAGTAGTTGGGCACCAGAAACACCACGCCGAACACCACCGCGCCAAACAGGAACTGCATAAGGCTCGCCAGCCCGAAGTTGTAGGCACCGAGCAGGCGCAGGTTGATGAAGGGTTGCGCGCGGCGCAGCTCAGTCCAGACAAAAGCCACCAACCCGACGACAGCGACCAGGCTGGATAACACGATGAAGGAGGAGGAGAACCAGTCCTTGCGTTCGCCCTCTTCAAGCATGATCTGCAAGGCGGAAAGGCCAAGCGCCATGGCGGTAATGCCGCCCCAGTCGCCATTACGTAGTTTGGCCAAGTCGAGCGCGGTCGGGCGGATGGACCAGCCGATCGCCGCCAGCAACGCCAGCCCCGGCGGAATCTGCAGATAGAAGATGTAGCGCCACGAATACATCTCGGTGAGCCAGCCACCCAGTGACGGTCCCGCCGCCTGCGCCACATTGTTGGATACAGCGAACAACGCCATGCCCAGCGCATGCTTCGAGCGCGGCAGCTCGGTCACGATCAACTGGAAGCTCAGGGGAATCAGCACACCGCCAAACGCACCCTGTAGCGTGCGCGCCAAGATCATGGTGCCGATGTTGGGCGCCAACGAGCAAAGAATGGAAAACACCACAAAGCCGGCTGTGCCTGTCATCAGCACGCGTCGCATCGAGAACACCTGGGTCAGCCACGCGGCCAGCGGTATCACGATGATCTCGGCCACCAGATAGGCCGTGCTGATCCATGATCCCTCTTCGAACGTAGCGCCCAGCGAGCCACGGATGTCCGGTAGCGACGCATTGGTGACGTGTACGTTCATACCCGCCATGAAGCAGCCCACCGCGCCGCCGATCACCGCGACCCAGGTGCGTAGAGAAACCTTCTCCTCGGCCTCTGCGCTCATGGCGTGCGTTGCGTGTCGATGGTAGCCACGACCGACATGCCGGGACGCAACGCGTCCGCCTCGGCAGCGTCCAGTGCGACACGCAGCGGCATGCGCTGCACGATCTTGGTGAAATTGCCGGTGGCGTTATCTGGCGGCAGCAAGGCGAACTCTGCGCCCGACGCGGGGGAGAAGCTCTCCACGCGGCCATGCAAATGGCGCCCGCCCAGTGCATCCACCTCCACTTGCACCGGTTGGCCTAGGTGCACGCGGGCCAGCTGCGTCTCCTTGAAGTTGGCCACCACATAAGTGTCACGCGGCACGATGGCGAGCAGGGGCGTACCCACCGCGACATACTGGCCTACACGCAGACTGCGCTGTCCCACCCGACCGCTGCTGGGTGCCTGGATGCGCGTGTGGTCCAGATCCAACTGCGCCAGCGTCAGCGTGGCTCGCGCCTTGGCGAGATCCGCTTCGCCCGCATCGCGTGCCGCTTCTGCTTTCGCGCGCTCCGTTTGCAGGGAAACGAGGCGTTTGCGACTACCGGCCAGCGCGGCCTGAGCCTGCGCTTGTGCAGAGGCGCTCATGGCCGCTTCCGCCTGCGCACTTTCCAGCTGCTCCTGGCTGGCGATCTGTTCCTGCTTCAACCATTGCTGGCGTTGGTAGGCCAGCGCAGCCTTGTGCGCGGCGGCCTGTTGTGCGGCCACATCGGCTTCTGCCGCGGCGATGTGGCTGGTCTGTTCGTCGGAGAGCGCATCCAGATTAGTGATGGCTGCGCGGCGTCCGCGTAGCTCGGCATCGGCGGCATCCACTGCGCCCTGCGCAAGCGCCACGCGGGCGAGGTAATCACTATCGTCGATGCGGGCGAGCACGTCGCCGGCTTTGACGTCCTGATTGTCCTGCACGAGTACTTGGGCCAGATAGCCGCTCACGCGCGGGCTGACCGTGACGATATCGGCACGCACATAGGCGTCGTCCGTGCTTTCGCGATAGCGCGCCACCAGGCACCAGTAAGTGATGCCGCCAAACAGCAGCGCGATGCCGGCCAGTGCGCCCGCGAGTGCGCGCGGGCTGCGCTGGGCCCATGCCCTGGCATCGCGGATGACGGTGAAGCGGTTAGGTCGATTCAACATGTGGGTTCTCGCGTATCAGGGAGCGGATCCGGCAGCGCCGGAACGTGGAGATGGAGCGGGCGCGGCGGCATCGGTTGCCTGCCAGCCACCACCCAGCGCGCGAAACAGACCGAGCTGCGCCACCGCGACGTTCGCGTCAGAAGCGGTGGCCGCCAGTCGCGCGGCGACATCGCTGCGCTCGGCGTCGAGTACGTCCAGCGCATCGACCGCGCCCAACGACTGTCCGCGCTGAGCGAGGGTCAGCGCCTCGCCGGTCTGTGTGCTGGCGTGTTGCAGTGCTTCGCGGCGGCGTTGCGCGGCGGCATAGCTGTTGAGCGCGGTGCGAACGCTGGCGAGTGCGCGCAGGATGCTTTGGTCGAAGTCGGCCAGCGCCGCACGTTGATCGGCGCGCGCCGCCGCTATCTGCGCACGCGCCACCGCAACGTTGGGGAAGCGCCATGACAGGAGCGGCCCGATGCGCCAAACCGTCGACGCGCGGGCATCCAGTTCGCTGACGTGGCTGGCGGAACTCAGCACGCCAGCGCCAATGGACACGGAGGGATACAGTTCCGCCGTGGCGATGTCGATGCCCGCTGTGCTGGCGCGCAGATGTTGATCCGCGGCACGCACGTCGGGGCGCCGCTTCAGCAGATCGCCCACGTCGCCCACCGGCAACGCTGCCGACAATTGCGGCACGGCATGGCAATCGGTGGCACCCGCGGGCATGCCATCAACCGGCTTGCCCAGCAACACGGCCAGTTCTTCGATCGCGTTGTCATGCGCGGCCTGCAGATCCGGCAAAGCCGCCGTAGCTTCGTCGACCAAGCCTTGCGTGCGCACCACATCCAGGCGGTTGCCCGCGCCGGCCGTCAACCGTTTGCGTTGCACCGCGAGACTCTGGTTGAGCAGATCGATCGAACGACGCGCATCGATCACGCGTGCCGCGTAGCCACAGATGTCCACGTAGGCGCGCGCCGTTTCCACGGCCACGTCGATGCGAACACTGTCGGCACGTGCTTGCACCTCGCCGGCATGCGCACGGGCCTGACGCACGGAAGCTCCGAGGCGACCGTTGAGGTCGGTGTCCCACGAGAAGTCCAAGCCGGCGTCGTATCGCAGGCCTGTGCGCACGGATGTGTCGTCGAGTGCGGCAGCAAGCTGGTCGGTGGCCGTGCTGCCATAACCCGCGCCCGCCGTGAGCTGGGTCGAAGGCAGGCGCTGACGTCGACGCACATCCAGCACGCTGCGGGCCTGAGCTACCCGCGCGCTGGCGGCCTCCAGATCCAGGTTGTCACGTAGCGCCTGCTGTACCAGTTGGCCCAGCAGGGGATCGTCGTAAAGCGTCCACCACGATGTCCCGGCCGGCGCCGAGGACATGCCAGGTTGGTCATGACGTAACAGGCCCTGGTCTGGCGTGATGGGCACGCGCGCAGGCGCCACCGCAGTAGGCGGCACGCAGGCGCTCAAGGGGAGCAATACAGCGGCCAGGAAGGGAAATCGACGCAGCATCGGAAGGCACTCAATGAGATCGACTCTCATTTGGCCATGGCTGCCGGTTGTCTTCCATGCTAGATCGAGACGACAATCGTCGCGTGATGGACACGCTGCGTACCCTCGACGATTGCGAAGCCTGCGAGCGCCCCGTGGCGGCGCTCGCCACCGACTACGTGCACGGCGCGGAAGTGCCTCCGCACAGCCATCGCCGCGCCCAACTGATCCACAGCGTTACCGGCGCCATGACCGTGGCCAGCGCGGAAGGCCGCTGGGTGGTGCCTGCTGGCAAGGCGTTATGGATGCCTGCCGGCATGGCGCACCAGATACGCATGGCCGGTGATGTGGGCATGCGCACCGTGTTCGTTCGGCCCGACGCGCGCGACGGCCTGCCACAGCGCTGCGAAGTGATCGAGGTATCGGCGCTGCTGCGTGAGGCCATCATCGCCGCCATGGCGATTCCGCTGGATTACCAGGAAAGCGGCCGCCACCACCGCGTGATGGAACTTATCCTGGATGAGCTGGAACAGGCGCCGCGCCTGGCCATGCACGTGCCCTTCCCGAGCGAGCCGCGCCTGATGCAGATATGCCAGCACCTGCTGGCGCAGCCGGCCATCGCGCCCTCGCTGGACGAACTGGCCGCACGCATCCACGTCAGTGGCCGCACGTTGGCGCGATTGTTCGAGCGGGAGCTGGGCATGTCGGTCAGCGCGTGGCGCCGCCGCATGTGCATTGTGCTGAGCCTGCCCCGCATGGCCGCAGGCGCGTCGCTAGGGCAGGTCGCGTTGGAGTTCGGTTACGACAGCCCCAGTGCGTTCACTGCCATGTTCAAACGTGAACTGGGCGTAGCGCCCACTGCGTATCTGGCGCAGCACGTTTAGGGCGTCATCTTGTGGGCGTCGGGGTGCGACCCGATCGCCGGGCCGGGCGGGGCAGTCGGTTTAGACGTCTTATTCGGCGTAAAAAGTTGCCGCAAGGGGGCCGGTCAGCGGCGGTATGTCGGTCCTGGCCGCTGGCTGTCTCTTCAGTCTGTCAAAAGGCGCTGCTAGCTTATGCAGTGACCATGTCGTGCTTACGGGGAACAGATGGACCTACAGGCAGCGGTAACGATGGATGGAGCCCAGGCAGCGGCAGAGCGGCAAACATCTCGACGTGTTCCCATCGACCATCGCGTCAATGGGGCGCTGCTGGGACTCGTCACCACGGCTGTCCTGTTGCAGCTCATCGCGTGGCCCTTCTTGTTGCGGCACTGGGGCACGTCTGCGCTGTGGCTTGCCGTGCCGCTCGTGCTGCTGACACCGATGCATTGGGGGCTGATCCATGAATCCATCCATGGACATCTATTTCCCCAGCGCCGGCTCAATGAATGGTTTGGGCGAGCACTGTCCATCGCCTTCGTATTGCCGTTCGACGCCGTTCGCTTCGGCCACCTGATGCATCACCGCTACACCCGCGAATCCTTTGACCGGCCGGATGTGCATGACGGCGCAACGCATCCCATGCTTGCCCGCGTGGGCTACTACGCGCATCTGCTAGGCGGCCTCTACCTGGCGGAACTCGCCGTGCCGTTGCTCACCTTTCTGCCATCAAGCTGGGTGTGCCGACTAGTCGCCTACAAGCTTCGCAGCGACGAACCTGTCGACCGGGATGTCCAGCGCCTGTTTGTTGCCTTTGCCGGAAACAAAGACAGGCGCATGCGTATGCGGCGCGACTGGATTCTGGCACTCACACTCTATGCCTGCGCGTTCTATTTCTACGGGGCGTGGTGGCCCGTGCTTGCTATCACGATGTTCCTACGTGGGCTGTGGCTGTCACTGGCAGACAATCTTCCCCACTACGATGTCACGCTTGACGAACAGGCGCGTGCTCGCAACTTTCGAGTGTCCGCCTTCTGGCGCCCTGTGTTGATGAACCATCATCTTCATCGTCTGCATCACCAGCATCCGACGCTGCCGTGGACGGCGCTTCCGGCGCTTGCCCGCAGCAACGGTACCGTCGCGGACACCGACGCCGGTTATTTCGGCGCCGCACTTCGTCAGCTTCGCGGACTGGGCAGAATCCATTAGCGAGTTGAGGACAGGTCCCCGTCAACTACCTCGGCGCGGGGAGTGGAGCGCTGTCGACATGTGTTGATGTGGGAAGTTGCAAGTGATATCACGGTGCTTGCTGAATTCCTTCCTTCGCGCCGGCAAACCGGTAGGTGGATTCATGACAGAGCCCTTCGATCTGGCGCTCGGCTACCTGCAATGGCAGGGCTCAAGCCGGAGCACGAATATCTTGCGTGGTGCGAAAGCGGTTGCGGAGGTCTGCTCGCGATTCGCACCACTCGTATCTCTGTGTGAAAGCGACAAGTCTGGCGACGATTACGGCATCCATTATTGGGATGCCATCCATGATCAGTTTTGCCAAGCCCAGCGCCTGCTTGCTGAGCACCGTCCTCGTCGGCTGCTGACGGCCGGAGGCGATTGCGCCGTAGACATTGCTGCCATCGATTATCTCCATGGCGTCTATCCGGATCTGCAAGTCATCTGGATCGACGCGCACATGGATGCCAATACGCCTGAGACAACGCCAAGCGGCTATTTTCATGGCATGCCGGTCAGCGCCATCATGGGCTTTGCGCCCGCGGCCATGCGTCGTCTACAAGGCAGGCCGATCGCGCCCGAGCGATTCAGGTACTACGGCATCCGTGTCGCGGATGCCGGAGACAAGGCGTTTGGCTCGGCTCTCGGCTTGCGTACCCTGGAGGCGGACCATGTGTTCAGCGGCCCAGTGCACATTCACTTCGACCTCGACGTACTGGACCCCATCGAGTTTCCCTACCTCTCCTATCGCGAACCCGATGGTGTCTCGGTCGCAGAGGCGCTCGCGTTGGTCCGCCGCATTGCGACGCAGGCGGATCTCGTCGGTTTGACCATTACGGAATTCGCTCCGGCGAATGAGGACGAGGCCCATCACGGTGCTGTTGTCATCGAGCGGATTTGCGAGGCCGCTTCGGGCAACTAAGTACCGCGAGATGCGAACCCGTCGCTCCTAGGCCAGATAGCTTCTTGCTATTGCAGTGAGCTCGTCTTGATGGCGTGACAACACTACTGCTCTTATCCTCGCCAGGAGGAGCGTCACGTGAGCATCATCATTGATGGCTCGACATGGTCTACGAAAGGCTGGTCTATCCGTGCAACGTTGGGGTCCTGGTCAAAAAAAAGCCCCAGCAAGGCGCGGGGCATAGAAAAGAGGTGCATGGATATTTTCCTCGCACAGCTAGAGTCGATCTAATTACTCACGATATCCAGCGAGGGTGTAACGGTGAGCGCCATGGAGGTCTCCAGAAAACAACCGCCCTGTTTGAGCGGGCCGCCGAATCCCAGCAGTCCAGGCTGTATGCCGACACCTACACTTACACCCATGCACGAAAAGACACTCGTATGGTAGAAGCCAATCCCCTCGACAACGGCCGAATAGTTTCCTTGCGACAACGTATGCAGTCGCCATGGGAAATTCGATAGAACGAGCTGGTTGCAGAATTGGGAGCCCGTCGCGGTCATCGACGTTATGCTCGCGACCCCTCCAACGACACTACCGGCCATGCCCACCGTGCACGAGTACTGAGTAAGTGAGCCACTCGTTACTACGCCAAGGGTAACCGGTGTTCCGTTGTCGACCGGGTTGTCTGTGTCCGACTGATTGTCTGGAAAAAACGTGGTCGGTGAGAACGAAGCGTTTTTATACGCCCCGAAAGTCAACATGCCATGGATGGAGAAACTTCCATTCTCACTACCGTTAACCGTGAAGTGATTGGCAAACGCCGTACTCATGAATCCAATACTGGTGGCCGCCAGAGCAGCGCCTGCTACACGTTTCGTGAGCTTCATGTGACACATCCTCGTGTTTGGTCGTCATGTTTGACTGAGTGCATCCCTATCACAACCCTTCGACACGAACGCGAGGAACTCGGGTTCGGTCCCGTCAAATTTGGCACGATATAAAACGCATCCGCACGTTGCTAAGCAGCACGATATGTCATGCCAATCGTTCACACCGGGATTCATGGAGTGGTGGCGCTTTTCAGTTCTTCTGTATGTCAAATTCATTCACGAAATTTGCACATGCACAGAAAGTGATTGATCCCTTCATCAGCCATCGGTCGAGCGCGAGATGGACTCCCACTGATTGAGCTCGGCGCTCACTATGGATAGCTTCTGCCGCACCAGGTCGAGAGCATCGCTACCAAGTAATAGATGGTGTGGTGGCGAGTCTTGGGTGATCAGGTCCAGCATGACTCGCGCCGCTTTTGCAGGATCCCCAAGCTGCTTTCCGCTCTTCTGCTGGCGAGCCTCACGAATGGGGTCGAACAGCTCGTCGTAATCAGGGATGGAGCGGGGCGTCCTGACCATCGAACGTCCTGCCCAGTCTGTGCGGAATGAGCCAGGAGCCACCGCTGTGACGGCGATGCCAAAGGGCTGCACTTCCTTGGCGACCGTTTCGGAAATGCCTTCCAGTGCAAACTTGCTGCCGCAATAGTAGGCAATGCCGGGCATCGTGATATAGCCGCCCATCGAAGTGATGTTGAGGATATGTCCCCTGCGTCGGCGCCGCATGTAGGGCAGCACGGCTTTCATCATGGCTACGGCACCAAAGACGTTCACATCAAACTGTCGCCGCATCTCTGCCAAGGGTGATTCTTCAAGAATGCCTTCGTGGCCGTAGCCGGCGCTGTTGATCAGCACGTCGATCGGACCCACGGTCTCTTCGATATCGGCAACGACGCCGTCGATCGCATCAAAGTGGGTGACATCAAGCAAGCGACCAGCAGCCTCGCCTGAGGCAAGCGCCTCGAACTCAAGCAGGGCTTGTTTCGTCCGCACAGTGCCAACCACTCGGTGACCTTTGGCGAGTGCCTCCTGAGCCAGGGCTCTACCAAACCCGCTGCTGACTCCGGTGATGAGCAACGTCTTGCTTGCTGACATGGCAGCGCTTCCTTGATGGTGAACGAAGCTTGCACGATAGGCTCTGTTAGACTCGCTATTTAACGCCCGATGTTCTCCTTTTCTTGCCTATTTCTATGAGTCGTCATCTGCCCGTGAGCCCGGTTGAGCTGGTTCGGATGGACGATAGCCAGCGCATGGCGGCCTTGGCTCGGGGGCTTGCGCCTCAGGAGGGATACAACCTTACGGCGTTGCCTGGCGTGCGCATCCTGCGTTCGGATCGCACGCTATCCATGACGCCGGTCTTGTATGACCCCGGCATCGTGATCGTGTGCCAAGGGCGAAAGCGCGGCTACTTTGGCGATCAGGTTTACGTTTACGACGAGCAGCATTACCTGGCGGTTGCCGTGCCGGTTCCGTTCACCATGGAATCCGATGGCACTCCCGCACATCCGCTGTTAGCCATCTATATGCATCTCGACTTTCAGATGGCTGCCGATCTGATGATCCAGATCGACCGCGATCATGCGTCGGTCAGCCACGATGCACCGCTCAGCATGATGTCCAGTCCCATGGACGCGGCGCTGCGAACCTCAGTTCTGCGCTTTCTGGAAGCCATGAGCCAACCCTTGGAAGCCGCGGTGCTCGGGCCTGGTCTTCTGCGCGAAATCTACTTTCGCGTACTTGCGGGAGCCCAGGGAACGGCGCTGCGTTCGGCGCTAAGCATGCACGGACAATTCGGAAAGATAGGGAAGGCGCTTCGTCATATCCACGGTGCCTATGCGCATCCGATCAATCTGGCGCAGTTGGCCAAAGAGGCCAACATGAGCGTACCTACGTTCCATAGCCATTTCAGAGCGGTAACCCAAACCTCGCCGATGCAGTACCTCAAGTCCACGCGCCTGCACCAGGCGCGACTGTTGATGGTTCGCCAGGGGATGACAGCGGAAGCGGCGAGCTACGCCGTGGGGTATGCAAGCGCCTCGCAATTCAATCGAGAGTTCAAACGTCTCTTCGGCCTACCGCCCCATGCCGAAGTAAGGCGCATGAGGACCGACTTCGCGATACCTCCCGCGCAAGCGGCGTCGGAGTTCGTTTCATCACATTGAAGCCATGCGGCCCGCGGCGGATCGCTGCGCGACAACGTTGCCAAGGCGCGTTCAGCAGAGGACGCAGCCTTGATTCCCTGGTGCAGTGATGTGCGGCAAGCGAAATCATTTACGCTAACGGCATGTTTTTGCGTCGATAAATAGACGTCCATGTCGTGCCATTGACGCTTTTGTTGACGCTTGGACTCATTGGGGCGTCGATTAGACACCTCAAATGGTGTCGCTCGATATCAACAACACGGCGATAGGCCCGCAGGGTGCCGTTCTAGCCGGCATTACGTTTCTTTACTCAGGACCGCCAAGCGTTTCGTCGGCCTTGGCCGACATCTTGCTGGTGATGGATTTGCTTGATCCCGACCCGGGCTCTTATGCGTCGCTTACCTGACCAAGCGTTTCAGGCGATGCGAGCTCGCTAAGCCCGGTGATACGACGACTATCCAACTTCCGGTGGAGTACCTATGACAATCGGCGGCATTTCCAACAGTAACTACTGGCTCAATCCATTGAACCAGTCCAACAGCACAAGCCAGGCCGGTGCTGCCGGCAGCACCAGTCAAACGAGCGGCAGCGCTTCGTCGGGCAACGGTCTGTTCGGTGCAGTCTTTCAGGCGCTGTCGCAGCTAGGCGGAATCAGCGCGCCGAGTGCGTCCAGCGCAGCGACGACGTCCGGCGGGACGAGTACCGGTACATCTTCGAGCGGCACCTCCTCGACGCAGGATCCGTCACAGGCGATGTCTGCATTCATGCAGAGCCTGATGGCCGCGCTGCAGGCGCAGAATGCACAAGGCGCCAGTGCCACCGCAGCGGATGGTACGTCTGGCACCACAGCCAGTAGCGCCGTAGCCGCCACGTCGGCGACGACCGCTGCCACACCAACCACTAGCGCAGCCAATGGCGCCGAATCGGCCGGTCTTCATCATGGCGGTGGCCATCATCATGGCGGACACATGCAGAGCGATCTGCAAAGCCTGATCAGTCAGCTCTCGTCCACCAGTTCCAGCTCGAGTACATCCACCACTGGCACGTCCAACGGCACGCTGGATTCGTTGCAGCAGAGCTTCCAGAATCTCGTCAGCTCGCTGGGTGGCTCTGGCAGCAGCGCATCGCTGCCGAACTTCCTGCAGACGCTTTCAAGCGGGCTGGGCAATCCGTCCGCCTCGGGGTCGATGGTTAGCACGCAGGCCTGAGTGTCAGTGCTCTGCCTCCACCTTTCCCTTCTCGGGGAAGGTGGAGGCGGGCGCGGGAAACCCTAACTACGTCGTCGCACGACACGCCTGTCGATGACATCGACCCGCGATGCGTGGCTCGCCCGCCTTATCACGGCATCAAAATCGATCCGTACTGAGCAGATAACGCCATTGACCCGGTGGCAATCGGGACATGGGAACGCGGCCAATACGTATGCGCTTGATCCCGAGCACCTTCAGCCCCACTGCGCTGCACATGCGCTCCACCTTCTCGGGGGCGATTCGCTTCAGGGCAAAGCGCAGGTGGGTTTCGTTCTGCCAGCTCACCTTGATCGGCGGCAGCGCATAGTTGTCGAAGCTGAGCCCGTGGTTGAGCAACGCGAGGCCATTCGGCGCCAACTTGCCCGCGACTTCGACCACCAGCTCCTGTTCGATGCGGTCGAAATCCTCTTCCAGGCGGCGCTTTACGCGCCAGTCCTGGGTAAAGACCACCAAGCCCTCGGCTTTGTCGGGCAGGGGCAGCGGCGACTCCAGGCGGGCAAAGTGACGCTTCAGCATGCGCACGCCGGAGGTATCGTCAGCGGCGTGGCTCTCCACGCGAATCAATGCCCGAGCTTCGTCGATGGTGATGCCTGCTGGCTTATGGAGCACCAGCGTGGCAGGTTCGGTAGGCTCCAGCCGGGCGTTCGGATCGATCTCGATGTGCTGTTCCAGCACCTTGAACTGCGGCTCTTCGACGATCACGCCGTCCACGCGCACCCAGCCGCCTTCGATATACATCTCCGCTTCGCGTCGCGAGCACTGGGCCAGGGCGGCGACACGTTTGGCGAGGCGTAGGGGTTCTGTCATCGGTGTTGCCTTGGTGAAGGTGGGACATTATAGGCGCCGCCATTCTGGCGCGAACATATCGCAAGGCTCACACCAGCCCGCATCCCGCACGACACTTGCCGCTTGGCGAGACCTTCGGCAGGCTCTGAGCGTTCGTTTCGAGCTGAAACGGAGCCAGTCCACCACGGGACGTACATGGTCAGTCGATTGTCATTTCTGAGAGGTTGGTTACCGGGGTTTGCGTTGAGCTTGCTTGGCGCAGTGCTGGTCGTGGTCGCGCTGTGGACATTGCCTGAAGCCTGGCTCGCGGACAGCCCTGTCATGCTACGGCTAGCCGGCTGCATCGCGCTCCTTTATCTCCCCGGCCTGTTCCGTGTCATCCATTTGTGGCGCACGAGCCGACATGGACTGGCCTGGGCCACTTTGGGCGGTTGCACCATCGGCACGGTGCTGCTGGCTTTGCTTGGCGCGCTACTCGTGGCGATTGCCGTTGGCGAAAGCCTGCCCCGCCATGACTAGACTGAAGGCCTTGGCAATGAATCTGACCAACGCGAACGGATATTTCGGCATCTGACGTTTTCTGATCCATAGACGCAAGATCAAGCGCATCTCCACGGCAGAGGTGTTCCATGAGAAAGCTCATCGCATCCACGTTTGTGTCGCTCGACGGCATCATGCAGGCACCCGGCGGACCGGAAGAAGACGCCACGGGTGGATTCACGCAGGGCGGTTGGATGTTTGCCCATGCAGCAGACGAGAGCCTGGACATCTCGGCAGCCGGTTTTGACGGCAAGGACCGCGAGCTGGTGCTCGGGCGGCGGACCTACGAGATATTCGACGCATACTGGCCATACCAGCCGGACGAGAACCCCATCGCGAAGATATTTAACGCGGCGAAGAAACATGTTGCGTCGCGCACGTTGACGACACTCGATTGGAACAACTCGACCCTGCTCGGAAACGACGTCGTTTCGGCCATCACCGCCCTCAAGGCTCAGCCGGGTCTCGACCTACAGATCATTGGTAGCGGCAACCTGATTCAATCGCTCCAGGCCGCTTCGCTGATCGACGAATACATCGTGTGGACCTTCCCCGTTGTACTTGGGCGTGGCAAACGCCTCTTCGGCAGGATGGCCAAGCCATCATCGCTTCGGCTGATCGCGTCCAAGGTATCGGCGAGTGGTGTCGTGATGAGTACGTATGTGCCGGACGGTGATATCCAGCTGGGCACTTTCGTGGAGGATGCGCCGAGCGAGAAGGCCTTGGCTTTGCGAAAACGGATGGCGAGCGAGACGTGGTGACTTGCTCAGAAGGGCGTGCACTGACGTGGATAGAGCCGCATGTTACCTTCCGTCCCTCATGCGGAAATCACGCATGCTTTACGGGTACCTTTTATATAGCGGTCGCATCGTCAATGCGCGCATAACCTCATACGAAGACGAGACATACCATGAGCTTTCGCGTTCTGGTCGCCGGTGGTACCGGGCAAGTGGGATCGGCAGTGGTACGGGCATTGCTCGCCACGAGCTCCTGCGCGGAAGTCGTGCTGGTCAATCGCCGGGAGGCACCTCTCGCGGCCGACGCACGTCTGCGCCAGGTGATTATGGATACCGGTGCGCCAAGTTTTGCCAGTGATGTTGCCGAACTCGCGCGGACATGTCGTGCGCAGGGTGACCCCGTGTATGCCGCATCGTGCATCGGCATTGGCAAAGGGAGCCAGCAATGGAGCGAAGACGACATGAGGAAACTGGAGATCGGTATGGTTGGCGCGTTTGCGCGCGGCTGCCTGGCTGCAGGCGTCGAGCGATTCGGGCTACTTTCGGCAGCCGGTAGCAGCACCAAGAGTCGGATTCGCTACGCCCGCATCATGGGTGAAAAGGAGGACGCCGTGCGCGGCGTCGGATTCAAGCAATTGGCCATCTTTCGACCCGGCATCATCGCCGGCAATGCGCACACCCCTGGTTATCTTGCTGTACTCGGTCGCCTGGTGCCGGGATCGTTTGGAACGATCGATCAGGACGATATCGGTCGTGCTTTTGTCGGTGAATTTCTGCACGGAAAGGACGGCATGACGATTTTGGAGAACGCGGCGATAAGGCAACGAGCACGCGCCCTTTAGAGACCGCTCTTTGTGACGCTTAAGCAAGCGTCAGCTTTCGGTCTGAAAGGAGTTGGGCGAGTTCAATGCGATGCTCTTCGAAGTTATCGCGAAGAGCCGACGCGAATTCCTATGGATGAATCGCGTAGACGAAGAAATCATTGTCTCGTAGCCAACCGAGCCCCTCGTAGAGCGCCTGGGCGGCGACATTGTCGCGGGCCGTCTGCAGTTCCAACCGCCCGGCACCTCGGCGGCGCGCTTCGTTGACTGCTTCTATCATCAATGCCTTGGCGACCCCTTGCCGGCGAGCCTGCTTTGCTACAAAAAGGTCATAGAGGATGAAGCTAGGTACGGCACCCACCGAGTCAAAGAGCGGATACAACTGGGTGAAGGCGACGATCTCACCTTCAGGGGTCTCCGTAACGAGTACCAGCGACGAGCCCTCTGCCAGTCGAGACTTCATGAAGCTACGCGCGAGCGCCGCATCCGCCTTCTGCGCGTAGAACTGTCGATACTCGTCGAACAGTACCGCCACCGGGTCCAAGTCATTTAAATCCGCGATGCGTACCTTGACCGACACGGGCTTCTCCTGGGGGTGCGTACTTCGTCCGAGTTACCGCTCCATAGCATATGCCTTCCAGAATGAAAGGCATCAGTGCTTACGGTCAACGGGGATCCCGCCCCTGCGAGCGCCACGCTTGCTCAGGACCCCGGCAATATTTTTTTGCGTCGGCCTGCATCCGTTGGCTGCTTACGTTCGTATCTAACTGTGCTTCCAGCCGGAAGTCGCTAGTTACGGAGATGATCATGAAAAGCAATCAACGCGCGCGTTCGGTGCTGTTTGGCATGGCCCTGGTGTTGGGCGTCACTTCGTTTTCACCTTTGGCCATCGCCGATTCCATGGATGCGTCCGCATCCGTGATGGTCGGCGGCGCCGCCATGTATCCCACCAAGAACATCATCCAGAACGCCGTGAACTCCAAGGATCACACCACGCTGGTGGCGGCGGTGAAGGCGGCGGGGCTGGTAGATACGTTGTCTGGGCCGGGCCCGTTCACAGTTTTTGCACCAACCAACGAGGCCTTTGCCGCGTTGCCCGCAGGCACGGTAGACACGTTGCTCAAACCCGAGAACAAAGCGAGCCTTGTCAAAATCCTTACTTATCACGTCGTGCCGGGGCGGCTGACCGCGAAGGATCTGTCGATGAAGGTCGCCGCTGGCGGCGGTAAGGCTGAGCTAAAGACAGTGCAGGGCGAAACGCTGACCGTGAGCAAGGCTGGCGACAGCTGGGCCGTGACGGATACCAAGGGCAACACCGCGCACGTCACTATCGGCGACGTCATTCAATCCAATGGGGTGATTCATGTCGTCGATAAGGTGCTGATGCCCTGATTGCTGCGTGACATTGCGGAACTATCCATGTCGCCGTCATCCGACGCGGTGCGGCGACGTGTGGTCATCAGGTGCTATGAATCCCGTCACGGTCCTTCGTGCCGGCATCAACTTGCCAAGCCGGCTTGCGAGGTTCCATGCTGAAGCAGGTACTACTTTCACCGGGCCAACCCAAGCCAGCGCGCCAAGGCACATCGATGAGCCAATTCGCTGACGAACGAGACGAGCTTTCTCAGGTGCTTACGCAGGTTGCCGCTGGCGACCAGGGCGCCTTTGCTGAACTGTATCGCCGCACCGCTGCCAAGCTTTTTGGAGTGTGCCTTCGCATGCTCGCCGACCATGGCGAGGCAGAAGAAGTGCTTCAGGAGATCTATACGACTGTGTGGCGCCGAGCGGAAAGCTTTGACGCCAAGCGCGCGAGTGCTATGACCTGGTTGATGGCGCTCGCCCGCAACAAAGTGATCGATCGCTTGCGGCAACGCCATGAGCATCTGCCATCCCATTCCGTTGATCTGGATGATCTCGTCGACGAACAACCAGGGCCAGCCACTCAGGCCGAAGCGACCGAAGAACATCGACGCCTCAGGGAGTGCCTTGATGCACTGGAACCCAAGCAGCGCCAATCGGTGCGCGAAGCATTTTTCTCGGGATCAACGTACAGCGAACTAGCGGAACGATGTCATGTGCCGCTCGGCACGATGAAGAGTTGGATTCGCCGTGGTTTGCTGCAACTTCGCACGTGTCTTGACGCATGAATACGCCACTTGATCGCGACCAATCACAACTTCGATATGCCGAGTATGTACTCGGCGTGCTGGATGCCGATGCGCGCGCCGAGGTGGCATCCGAGGTACAAACCAGCGACGAGGCCGCTACCGCCGTGAATCTTTGGCATCGCAGATTGCAACCCATGAGCGAAGAGATTCCGCCCATCGAACCGCCCGACCACGTGTGGGCCCGGATCCAGCAGGCGCTTCGATTTGAAGCGCGCGAGCGCGCACGCATACCGCCTGCACGTGCTGGTCTCTGGGAGAACCTGCGCTTCTGGCACTGGCTTGGCCTGGGAGCCAGCGCTATGGCCGCGGCGTGTCTGTTGCTGCTAGTCGTCACAACGGGGCCGCGCATCGCGCCGTCGTCGTCCGCCATTCCGTTCATGGCGTCCTCCATCACACAGACGGGTGGTCATGTGGGTTGGACGGCAACGATGGATATCCAACAGGCCCGCATGATCGTCGTGCCAGTGGCACCCACTTCGTTCGCCCAAGGGAAGGCGCCTCAGTTGTGGCTGGTGCCTTCTGGGCAAAAGCCGATTTCCATCGGCATGATTGCTACCAATGCGCCCACCGCGCTGAAGCTCGATCGCGCCCTGCTGGCGCAATTGGGCCCCACGGCCGCCCTTGCCGTGTCGGTAGAGCCCGTTGGTGGATCACCCACCGGTCAGCCCACCGGGCCCGTCGTTGCCACGGGTGCTATTGGCGCCGCGCAGGGTTGAGAGCGGCGGGTTCCGTTTTCGGCCTGGCGCGTTCAACGCGGCCGGGCTGCTGCCGTGTTGCATGATGCCCTTTGGGATTCGGCAATCCAGATGCTCTACGGAATCGCCGTCTCCTGCAGAAAAAGCCAGTTCGGCCGGCCGTGGTTCGTCGGTTGCAACCACGCCGCCGAATGACGTTGGTTCGAGCTGCCATCGGCCGCTACCTGGGTTTCGCGATACGTCACCAGCCAGCCCATCGGCGCTTCAACGATGACTGCAACCTGATCGATTGAGATGACCATGCCCGGTCGGGCCCCGCCCAGGCGCGCGAAGAGGCTGCGCACATCGTCGCGCTCCAATCGTTCGCCGCGGATGGTCACCATCTGAAAGGCGTTGGCGAAGCATCCGACAAGCGCGTTCAACGCGTCTGACGGGGCATCTCCCCGAAACCAGGTTTCGATCTGTTCGTGCAGGAGAATGATTTCGGCAGACGCTTGTTCAAGCGTGGTCATGGTCAGTTTCCAGATGTGGTGGCGAGGTGTGGAGAATAGGGCGTCGCAGGAAGATCATGGGCGCCAGTGACAGGCATGCGGCCACGACATAGGTGATGGTGGCATGCCCTGTGACAGCCAGGAGCCCACCGAGCGCAACCGGCCCGATGAAGAAGGCCCATTGTCGATTCAAGTTCCACGCGGCGCTGGCTGGCAGCATGTCATCAGCGGCAATGTCCAGAAAGGCAAGCGTCTGGGCCGTACTGGAGCAGAGGCTGCCGCCGAAGCCCATGCATAGATAGGCCACCGCAGCCGACGCGTGGCCTCCTTCGCGCACCGTCGCCAACCAGGCGATGCCCAACGACTGGGCGACCATGCCGATGAAAAACAACCGGCGAGGACCTTGCCGAGCAAACCATCGGCGCGACAAACCAATGCCCACCGCTGACGCCATAGCCCAGGGAAGCATCAGCACACCGACATCCGTCGGGGCGAATCCACGGCGTGCCAGATCGATGGCCGCGACGAGATTGACGCCCACAAATACACCAGGCACCAGCAGGTAAATCAGCATGGGAAGACATAATGTCGGGATGCGCAGCAGGCGCGGCACACTGGACAGAAACGGTACGCGTGGCAAGCGAGTCTGATCCGATGGAAGCCAGGATGCAGCAAGGGCGAACACAACGAGTGCCGCTGGTGCGCTCGCCGCGAGCAACGCGCGCCACGAGACCCATTGCGTGAGCAGTCCGCCAGCCCAGGGCGAAAGCGCAGGAACGAACAGAGCGATGGCCATGATGCGTGTGGTGAGCGCCGCGCGTTCGCTGACGGGTGTCAATCGATACGCCCAGGCTTGTCCCACCGGAATCAGCAGACCTCCGGCCAGGCCCTGGGCCAGGCGACACACCACCAGTAGCGGTGCATTGGGCGCGATGCCCGCGAGCAGCGCCGCAACGGCGAACCCGCCAAGCGAGGCGAGCAGGGTGGCGCGCTCGCCCCATGCACTGGCCCATCGTGTGGCGCAGGGAATGGCGAGCGTTAGGCCCAGTGTATAAGCCGCACTGATCCAGGCAAGCGTGCCGGTCGAGGTGTGCAAGTCGGTACCGATCGAAGGCATGGCCACGTTCGACGCGAACATGTTGACCAGATCGAGCGAAAAGCCGAACAGATAGACGAGGGTGATTCGATGGCGCCGGAACACGGGATGCTTCCTGTAAGCAGGCGGGCAGCGTAGTCGGGTACGCGCGGTGGACACAGCCTTAAACGGCTCGCTACAGTGTCAAACCCCGTTTGACGGTTGCGCCATGATCAGCCTGGAACGATTCGACATCTTCAAGGCCATCGTTGACACCGGCTCTTTGTCCGCTGCAGCGAAAGCGCTGGGCACCAGCCGCGCGGTGGTCAGCTTCAACCTGAAGCGCCTTGAGGAAGGCCTGGGCGTCACTCTGCTTGCCCGCAACACACGCGGCCTGACGCTGACGGATGCCGGAAAACGCTTCTACGTGCGGTGCGAGGAAACCCTGGACGCCGCGCGCCGCGCCGTGGACGAAGCGCGCGGAAATCAGGCGGCACTTCGTGGACAGCTTCGCGTTACCACGACGCCCGAATATGCGGCGCACGCCGTTATTGCTTGGGTCAGCGCGTTCATGGCGCGCCATCCATCGCTGCACGTCCATCTGTCCACGACGGCCGCGCCTGCGGCATTGATCCCGGAACGGTTCGATCTCGCGATACGCCTGGGCCGGCTTCCCGATTCGGATCACCGGGCCGTGCTGCTGTCGCACCACGAACTTGTCGTGGTCGCGGCGCCGCGTCTACTGGAGCGTCATGGCCTGGAGCGACTCGATGATCCCGATGAAGTGCTTGCGTTGCCGCGCGTGGGTTATCCGCGTCTGCCGGATCAGGTGGCGCGCGGCGAGGATGGCGGAGAGGTGACATTTGCGAGCGATCCGCCCGAATCGACGGTGAGCGCGGATCACGCCGCCGCCTTGCTTGCGTTTGCGCGCGCCGGGCACGGCACCGCGATCCTGCCCGATTGGCTGGTGCAGTCCTCGCTCGCCGATGGAAGCCTTGTTCGTGTGCTTCGCCGCTATCGCTTTGCCGAACAAGGCGTGTATGCCGTCTATCCAAATACCCGCCACGTGTCACGTGCGGTGCGCACCTTCATTGATTTTCTCAAGAGCGGCGGCAAGGCTTGAACGATCGCTGCGTCACGGCGGATCGACGCAGCGTCACGCCTGGATATAGACCCATGCCTGTCTGCCTGATTTGAGCAGGACGGCAACACGCTTGTAATCCGAGACTTCATAGCGGTCAGCGGCAGCCAGCTCGGCGTCGGTGACGCGGAACACTTTGCCAGACACTTCGTCGACAGGGTTGTCACTCGGAGCAACGATGGGATGAAATTTCTGGCCGCTCTTGCGAAGCACCTCGGGATCGGTGACCTCGACCATCTGCTGGCGATAGCCGGGCATGGCGTCTTCGTCTCCATCCAATAGACGTCCGAAGGATTCGAGCTGGACACTTTCAAGTTGAAGCGTCCCATACGAGAACAGCAGTACGTGTGAATCGGCTGACACCTTTCTTCTCCCTACGAGCCACGTCCCGCATTTTACGCTACGCCGCATCCAGCGTAGCTGACAGATTTTGTCCGGGACGATCCGCGAACCCATGACCTTACGCACATCGTTTCGCGCTGGTGGTAGTGATATCACTGGGCAACGCGGTGGGGTGTGCATGGGAGATCTGCGCACGGCCTGAATGGCAAACGATCTACGGTCGCCTGCCGAACCTTGGTGTTGGCATTCAAAGGAAAGACATGCAGCCCTCTATGGCGATTCGACTGTTGTGCGTGGCCTTGGCCGCGCCCGGGCTGGTTCACGCGAAGGTCGATCTGACCTCGGTGGATTCGGGCATGGCCGGCCCGCGTAGCCAGGTGCTGGTGCTGGGTAGCGTGCATCTGAGCCAGTTACCCAAAGGGGCAACGATCACTCAGGACCAACTCGCTCCCTTGTTGGATCGGCTGGCGACCTATGCGCCCGGCATCATCACGATTGAAGGTCTTTCCGGCGAAACCTGCGACCTCATGAAGCGTCATCCAACGGTGTACGCCGCTGACGACGTGGCCAACTACTGCCCGGACACATCCAAGGCAAAAGCCGTGACCGGGCTCGATATCCCTGCCGCCATCGGGGAGGCGCAGCGTCTGCTCAAAGCGTGGCCTGCTGCGCCGACTCCGGCACAGCGACGCCATCTGGCCGCGGTGTTCCTTGCGGCCGGTGATCCCACATCCGCGATGGTCCAGTGGCTGCAGTTGCCGGAGGCGGAGCGACGAGCCGGTGATGGTCTCAACGACGAGTTGGTGGCGTCGCTGCAGAAGGCTCGCGACCGCCCGAACGAGAGTACACAAATCGCGGCCCGACTGGCGGCGCGGCTTGGCCTGCCACGCGTCTATCCCATTGACGACCATACGGGAGACAACATCGACGTAGGGGATCCGGTCGCCTATGGCAAGGCCGTACAGGCCGCCTGGGACGCCGCTGCGCCTCGTGCCAAAACCATGCGCGACCGTGAGGGCGAGCTGGAGCATAAAGGAGACGTACTCGAGCTTTACCGCTTTATCAACTCGCAGGCCTTTCAGCAGATAACGGTGGACACCGATTTCGGCGCGGCCTTGCGCGACCGCTCACCGCAACACTACGGGCAACGGTACGTGGCTGGCTGGGAGGGGCGCAATCTACGGATGGCCGCCAATATCCGCACGACGTTTGGCGACCAGCCGGGGGCGCGCGTCCTGGTGGTGGTGGGTGCTTCGCATAAGCCGTGGCTCGATAGCCTGATGGGTCAGATGCAAGGCGTCGATATCGTTGACGTGCAGCACCTGTTGAGCGACGGCAAGTAAGCTCGCTGATCTTCACTTTGCAGAATACGTTGACTGCGGGGAAGATGTGACCTCGTAGCGCCGTAGAGCCGCTTCATGCCAGGGATGGTGTGCGTTGCCCGCGATGTCGGGCCAATGAGCATGTCCACCTCAGGCGGGGCGGTCACTTCTTGCTTGGGGAGATCGCATGGAAAACACATCGGGTGGCGGAGCCGGAGCCGTTGTTCCGCCCGAGGTCGATCGCTGGAACTGGGGCGCCTTTCTGCTCACATGGATTTGGGGCATAGGCAACGGCACCTTCATCGCGTTCCTCGTATTCGTTCCCTTGGTCAATATCCCGATGTTTTTTGTGTTGGGCGCCAAGGGAAGCGCATGGGCGTGGCAGAACAAGCGCTGGAACAGCGTGGAGGATTTTCGACGGACGCAACGCACGTGGGCCAGGTGGGGCATCATCATTCCCGTGCTCTTCGTGCTGCTGTTCGGCGGAATCTTCTGGAGCATCTTGTCGGCCATGAAGGGCTCCGATGCCTACAAGCTTGCCGTCAGTGAACTTCAACGCAGCGAACAGGTGACCGAGGTGCTCGGCAC
Source organism: Dyella sp. AD56 (assembly GCF_002878475.1). NCBI lineage: Bacteria > Pseudomonadati > Pseudomonadota > Gammaproteobacteria > Lysobacterales > Rhodanobacteraceae > Dyella > Dyella sp. AD56. The sequence goes on along the minus strand of NZ_NRDP01000004.1, from coordinate 148,711 downwards.
GCCGATAACCACGGGCTTCCCCACGGGGGGCATCCAGGTAACGGGGGGCGACGGCAAAGCCAATCTTTCCTTCAGCGCCGAAGGTCCCAAAGGCAAAGGCGAGGTCTATATCGAGGCCGTGGAAGCCATGGGGCAGTGGCGCGTGGAACACGCCGTGTTCGAAGATGCGGCGACGAAGCAGCGTATCGAACTTGCGCAGTAAAACAGGTCCTAGACCTTGCTTTACCACGCGCTCTCGCGAGACCAGGGTTGAGTAAAGGCGGGTCTCGTAGATTGCGTCGTTGCTTTCTCTTCCATTGGCGAGGGATGTATGACACCCGAATCGGTGACGACCGGCGTCGTGTACATGCACCTCGTGCATCCTTGATCTTGCGAGAGACCCACAAAGGAACGTCGCCGTGACATTGCTATGGAGTGTGATCGTCGCCATCGGCCTGGTCGCTTCACCCGCCAAGGGGCAAGAGATACCCACCGTCTTCGAAGCAGGGCATTTCTTTGTCATGCTGGAGACCACGTCCGGACAGCCACTGAAGCTACTAGTGGATACGGGAGGCGGCGGTGTCGGCAATTTGTATCTGCTTAATCTGAGGGCGGTATCACGGTTGCGGTTGCGGTTGCCGTCGGCGCGCTGCGCGTTCGGTAGCGACGCGATATCGACGGTAGAACTTCCCATCTATAAGCAGGGACGCGGGGTTCCGCAACCGCTCGGAGCCTGCGCGGGTGCCGTGGCGTTTGAGGATGCGCATCCGATCAGTTTCTCTGACGGACTCCTGGGGTCGAATTACCTCAATGGCCACATCTGGACGTTCGACTACCCCGCGAAGAAATTACTGCTTCAGCGTGGAGAATGGTTGCCCACCGAGAGCCTTCATGCCGGGGCGCTAGGCTTTCAACAAGATGCTGGCGGGCGACGGATCAAAGCTTTTCCGCGCATAGTGATTCGCGTGGATGGCCAGCCGTTGGACATGCTTCTAGATACGGGTGCGACTGCCATGCCCAGCGACACTGGTGCGCATGTGACCGGTACGTCGACGGTGAACGGTGTTGGCGTAACCAGCTATATCACCACAAGTCAGCTGGAGCGATGGCATGCGTCGCATCCCGAATGGCATGTGCTGGAGAACGGAGACAAGCTGTTCTCGGGATCCGCACCGCGCATGATCGAAGTACCCTCGGTGGAGCTGGCCGGTTGGCTGGTGGGGCCGCTGTGGTTTACTGAGCGCGCAGATGCCAATTTCCACGACATGATGGGATCGATGATGGACAAGCCACCGGAAGGCGCTGTGGGTGGCAACCTTCTTCAGCATTTCGTGATGACCATCGACTACCCCAAGGGCGTGGCCTATTTCGATTGCGCGCAGGGATGCCAGGCCGCAAGGTCTGCCGCTACTGAGAAGCGCTGACGGGTCGCGTCTGGCACGGTGATAGAGTAGGTCCCTCCCGCCATCGCGAGTTCACCATGAGCAACCCGGCTTTCTATCCCATCGGTACTCCCGGACAGCCGTGGGGTGCGGCGGAACGAGCGGAGTGGCTTGCGAAACAGACCAAGCACCGCAGCTACGCGGCCGATGTGCTCAGCGTTGTCGAGAACCTGCGCGAGCTGTTCGACGTGACGGAGTACGGCACGCTGAACTATGGCCCCGAGCACTATCCGCTGATGGCCGTCCGCAGCCGCGACTGGCGCGACGACCTGCCGGTACTGTTGGTGACGGGCGGCGTGCATGGTTACGAAACCAGTGGTGTGCACGGCGCCCTGCAATTTCTGCAGCAGCATGGCCGCGACTATGCCGGCCGCGCTAACTTGCTGGTGGTGCCCTGTGTCAGTCCGTGGGCGTATGAGCGTATCAATCGCTGGAACCCTGGTGCACTCGATCCTAATCGCAATTTCCGAAAGAACAGCCCGGCAGGTGAATCGGCGGCGCTGGTCGATTTGTTGGAGCCGCTGCGCGATCGCGTGTTGATGCATATCGACCTGCATGAAACCACTGACTCCGACGAGTCGGAGTTTCGTCCGGCGCTGGCCGCGCGCGACGGCAAGCCGTTCGAGCCGGGCGAAATTCCCGATGGGTTCTATCTGGTGGACGAGGCCGAGAACCCGCAGCCCGATTTTCAGCAGGCTGTGATCGTGGCGGTGGCCAAAGTGACACACATCGCAGATGCCGACGCACGCGGCGAGATCATCGGTGCGCCGCTGCTGTTGCCGGGCGTGATCAAGTATCCAGTGAAGGAGTGGGGTCTGTGCGCGGGCATTACCAATGCGCACTACGCGACGACCACCGAGGTGTATCCCGACAGCCCGCGCGCCACGCCGCAACAGTGCAACGACGCCCAGGTAGCCGCGGTGTGTTCGGCCATCGACTATGCGCTGGCACATCGTCCCGCCTGAACGACGCGCCATGAGAGAGCGCACCCACCGCGACGCCTGGACACCATGACCAACAACACGCCATCTACGCTTCCCATCAGCATCTGCGAGGTCGCCACGCCGGATGGCAAGGTGTCCTACGTGACCTTGGCGGCGCCAGAAGACGCAGGCAGGCAAGGGCTTGTCAGTCAGCAGATCGTCGGTCAGTTGCTGGATGCCCAGCGCACCGACGATCTGTTTGCGCCTGACAACTTTGCACGCAACCGTGTCTTCGTCGAGTTCATGCACGATGTGATCCGCAAGCACGGTCCATCCGTGCCGAACCTCATCGCGGCAGCGAGAAGTCAGGCGGATGGCTGGGTGTACGTCATCGACGGGCGAACTCCCACGCCCGAGGGCCCCGTGCCCCCGGAAGACATCGTGGGCGGGTTCGAGGTCAAGCAGGGGGAGGTCGTTGCGGATTCCTACCAGGCGAACCCCAACCACCGGGTGCTTTCCCCGCGCGGATTCTTCCAGTTGGATTCCGTTTTGCAGGCGCGGTTGCTCGACGAGCTCGCGACGTATCGCTAACGGGCACAACCTTGGGTCGAATCCGCAAGAATCTTGAGTTGCTTGCGGACCGGTGATTTACGATGCCTACCGCACATCAGTGTGGCGTCATTACGATTTCCTTGAGGCTGCGCTGTCCGGCACGTGCAGCGCTTGCGGCGCGAGTTGCGACGGGTAGTCGACGTCCCAGTCCGATCGGCCATTGATCTGGCTGCCGGGTGCCGTGAGCTGTTTGTCTTCGCGCGCTGGCGCCGGGAGCTGTGTGGCGACTGCGGCATCGCGATAGCCATCCACTGGCTTGATCGCCTCTTCGGCATGGCTGCCAACGGTGAACAACGACAGGGCCAGCGCCAAGGCGGCGACGAGGTTTGCAGGTGTGCGTTTCATGGTGAATTCCTCAGGCAGGCGGCTGGGTCAGACCAGTGAGATCACGACGTCGATGTTTCCGCGCGTCGCCTTGGAGTAGGGGCAGGTCTGGTGCGCGGTATCGATCAGCCAACGGGCTGTGTCACGGTCGAGGCCGGGCAGCGAGACGGCGAGGCGGGCCTGCAGGAAATAGCCGTCCGGGCCTTGGCCCAGGTCCACTTCGGCGGAGACAGAGGTGTCGGCGGGCATATCGATCTTTCGCGTACGGGCCGCATGACGCATGGCACCGGTGAAGCAGGCGGACCAGCCGGCGCCGAACAACTGTTCCGGATTAGTGCCGGGCAGGTTGGAGCCGGGTAGCGAAAGTTTGATGTCGAGTTGTCCGTCGCTGCTGTGCGACTGGCCCTCGCGGCCGCCGGTGGTCACGGTCTTGCCGGTATAGAGAATGGTGCGTGCGTTCATGGGGTGGATCTCCTGAGATGGGGGTGACATGGCTGTGGATCAGCCGGTGTGGCTAGGAGACCGTGGCGGCGTATCGCAGATGTGTCCCGTTCGGCGCCAAAAGGCATCGAAACATGTCGAGATGGCGAGCCGATACATTCAGATACATATCGGGCGCACGCGGCTCTGGACGGCTACGGGGCGCGGATACAAAGTGATACAAAAAGCCGGGTGCGGGGACACGCCCGATACAAACAGGGTTGTTCCAATGCATACGTCGGCGGCCCCACCTGGCCACCCGCCATGGAGATACCCACAATGAAATTCCTTCGTCTTGCCCTCGCCGTAGCGGTCTTCAGTGCAGCCCTGTTCATCGCGTTACCGGGTACCTGGAACATCGCCAGCGCCGAAACCCCAACGCCCGATGCAACAGCACCCGACTTTGCAGGGGCGACCCAATGGCTCAATTCACCACCGCTATCTATGTCGGCTTTGCGCGGCAAAGTAGTGCTGGTGGAATTTTGGACGCGTGAATGCATCAACTGCTTGCATGTGCTGCCGCACACCAAGGCGCTGTACGACAGCTATGCGGGCGACGGGCTGGTGGTGGTCGGTATCCACACGCCTGAGTACGACGAAGAGCGGGATGTGACCAGCCTGCGGCAAGCGATCCGAACGCTGGGTATCCGCTACCCGGTGGCGATGGATAATGACAACCGGATCTGGAACGCCTACGGCAACCGCTACTGGCCGGCCATCTACCTGATCGACCGAGATGGCCGCGTGGTCTATCGCCATGTCGGCGAAGGCGACTACGATCAGATGGAGGCGCGGGTCCGCCAGCTATTGGGCAAAGCGTAAGCGCAAACGGCATGTCGCCCCACCGGGCCAATGGAGATTGCATGGAACACATCGACCATATCCTCGTCGTCGATGACGATCACGGCATCCGCACGGGCATCGCGGACTACCTGCGCAAGAACGGCCTGCGTGCCACTGCGGCCGCCGACGGCCGTGAGATGTTTGCGCAGTTGGATACGTCCGCGTTCGATCTGGTGGTGCTGGACATCATGATGCCGGGTGACGATGGCCTGGTGCTGTGCCGTACGCTGCGTAGTGGCAAGCACAAGCACGTGCCGGTGGTGCTGCTCACCGCACGCGACGACGAGACGGACCGCATCATCGGCCTGGAAATGGGCGCGGACGACTACGTCACCAAACCGTTCTCGCCGCGCGAGCTGCTGGCGCGCATTAAGGCGGTGATCCGCCGCACGCGCATGCTGCCGCCAAACCTGCGCATCACCGAGAGCAGCGATGTTATTGCGTTCGGTCGGTGGAGGTTGGATACCACCGCACGCCATCTGCTGGATGACGATGGCACCGTGGTCTCGTTGAGTGGTGCAGAGTTCCGCCTGTTACGCGTATTCCTTGATCATCCGCAGCGCGTGCTGTCGCGCGATCAATTGCTCAACCTTACGCAGGGCCGGGATGCGGAGCTGTTCGACCGCTCCATCGACTTGATGGTGAGCCGCCTACGCCAGCGCCTGCAGGACGGCGCGCGCGAGCAGACCTACATCAAGACCGTACGCAGCGAAGGCTATGTGTTCTCGATGCCGGTGATCCTCAACGGTGATGCATCGTGAGCACGGATTCGCCAGTGATCAGCCGGCGCTGGTGGCCGCGCAGCATGGCATCGCGGCTGTACCTGATTCTTTTTGCCGGGTTGATGCTGGCGCAGGGCTTGTCGTTCGGTCTGCTGTACTTCGAGCGTATGCAGAGCGCGACGGCGGTGATGTTCAACACGCTGGAGCACGACGTGGGTACCTCGGTCGCCGTGCTTGATCGCCTGCCCGCGGCCGAACGGTCGCGTTGGCTCAATCGGCTGACGCGCGACAACTATTTCTACATCCTCGGCCCCGGTGAGCCGGGTGACCGCCTTACCACACAACGTTCGCGCGATGCGCTTGCCTTGATCGCCAGGGAGGTCGGGCCGGACTACCGCGTCTACGGCAACACCATCTCGATGTCGCCGGAGCGCTACCAGGTTCACTTCACCCTGCACGACGGCACACCGCTCACGCTACAGATCACCCCGCACATGAAGCCGCTGGCGGCGTGGCTGCCCTTTGTGTTCACCTTGCAGGTGATCCTGCTGCTGGTGTGCACCTGGCTGGCGGTGCGGCTGGCGACGCGTCCACTCACGACATTGGCCGAGGCTGCCGATGCGATGAGGCCGACTGCGAACGGGCCGCGTATCCCGCTGGACGGACCTGCCGAAGTGGCACGCGCAGCTAAGGCTTTCAACACCATGCAGGACCGCATCGCTCTGCACGTGAAGGAACGCCTGCATATCCTCGCCGCCATTTCCCATGATCTGCAGACGCCGATCACACGTATGCGCTTGCGCGTCGAGGCGCTGGATGAGTCGCCGGAGCAGCAGCGCATCATCGACGATCTGCACGAACTGCAGCACCTCGTGAAAGAGGGTGTGGCGTACGCGCGCAGCGCACATGGTGATGCCGAGAAGCCGATGAAGATGGATGTCGGCGCCTTCCTGGAGAGTCTGGTATTCGATTACCAGGACGTCGGCCAGTCCGTGAACATGGCGAACACCATCGCCATCACCGCCACCGTCCGGCCGCAGGCATTGCGCCGCGTACTGGTCAACCTGATCGACAACGCCATCAAATACGGCGGTTCGGCGGAAGTCGCCTTGCATCGTGCTGCGCCGGATGCGTTCACCATCACCGTGTCCGATCGCGGCCCTGGCATTCCGGAGGACGAGCTCGAACAGGTGTTGCAACCTTTCTACCGTCTCGAATCCTCGCGAAATCGCGATACCGGCGGCTCCGGCCTGGGGCTCGCGATCGGTGCGCAGTTGATCGCTTCCATCGGCGGCCATTTGCAACTGGCCAACCGCGATGGTGGTGGACTGCAGGCGGTGATCACGTTGCCCTGAAGCTGCGCGTGCCGCTTCAGGTGGACAGCAGAGGAATCGATACTCGCACACGCAGCCCACGGCCCTGCGGCGAGTCCAGCAGTTCGATGGAGGCGCGGTGCAGGCTGGCGGCGCGGGCGACGATGGAAAGGCCCAGGCCATAGCCTTCGCCCCGGCTGCCGTTCTCGCGATGAAAACGGGCAAACACATCGCGCCGGCGTTCGGCGGGGATACCCGGCCCGTTGTCGATCACTTCCAGCGTGGCTTCCTGACGGCTTTGCGCCACAGCCAGTTGGATGTGGCCACCCGCGGGCACGTAGCGCAATGAGTTTTCCAACAGGTTGCGCAGCAGGGCGACGAGCGCAGGCGCGTAGCCCTGCACCAGCACGTGGCCGTCCTGTTGCGCAAACCCCAGTTCCACGCCACGACGCTGGATAACGGGCGCGAGTTCTTTCACCACGTCGTCCGCGACCTCGACGAGATTCACCGGCTCGAATTGCGCGGAAGCTGCACCCGCTTCGAGCTTGGCCAACGCCAGCAACTGCTCTACGCGACGACTGAGTATGGCGACGCTGTTGTGCGCACCCGCCAGACTGTCGTGAACCTCGTCGGGGTCGACGGTTTCCATCGCGCTTTCCAGGTTCAGCTGGATGGAGGCCAACGGCGTGCGTAGCTCGTGTGCCACGTCGGCGCTGAAGCGCCGCTCGCGTTCGAGTGCATCTTCCTGCCGTGCAAGCTGCTCGTTGAGCGCGTTTAGCACCGGGCGCAGTTCGCGCGGCGCATCGGGCAACGCGATGCGCTCGCGGCTGCCCGGTTCGCGTTCGGACAGGGCAGTGGTGAGGCTGGCGAGCGGGCGCAAGCCGCGACCCACCGCCCAACCGACCAGCAGAGCGAGCACAGGCAGGCCGAGCAGGAACGGCAACCCGTGGTCGATCCACAGCGTATGCACGATGTTTTCGCGGCTGTCGTAACGATCGCCCGTGCGGATAACGTATTGGCTGTTGGGATCAACGTAGTTGAACACGCGCCACACGTGATGCTGTTTCTTCAGATCGTGGTACGCCGAGCGATCATCCGGTGTGGCGGGCAGCGTCATCAGGTTGAGTGTGCCAAGCACAAGCTTGCCCTGGCGATCGAACACCTGGAAGCCCACTTCCGATTCATGCGTGGCGACTTCACCCTGCGCGGCCAGTACGCTTTTCTTCTGCACGGGAACGATGATGCCGTCGCGGTTGGCAAACGTCTGCAGGCCAGACTGGCGGATCAGCGCAGCCACGGTGTGCGCTGCCTCGGCAAGGCGCGCGTCGGACAACACGGCCATTTCGTCGCTGGTGCGGTAAAAGCTGTAGAACGCCAGCGGCAGCAGGAACAGCACCAGTAGCGCGATGATCATCCAGCGCAGGCGCCCGCGCAGACTGTTGGGCTTCACCGGGCGTCCCGCGGGATCATGTAGCCGAATGCGCGTACGTTCTGGATGGCGTCGAAACTCAGCTTGCGGCGCAACGAATGCACCAGCACGTCGATGGCACCGTCGGTGACGACTTTCTCGCCGCCGTAGAGTGAGCTTTCCAACATGTCGCGACGCACGACGCGACCCGCACGTTCCATCAAGGCTTGCAGTAGCGACAGTTCGCGCCGCGTGACATCCACCTTGTTGCCGTGGAAGGTGACTTCCAGCGTACCCAGATCCAGGCACAGTGCGCCGGCTTCGATGCGGTTGGCGGACAGCCCCTGCATGCGGCGCGTGAGCGAGCGGATGCGCGCGCCCAGTTCATCGAGATGGAACGGTTTGGTGAGGTAGTCGTCGGCACCGGCGTCAAGACCGTGTACGCGCGCTTGTACTGCATCTCGCGCAGTGAGGATAAGCACGGGCGTGGTAACGCCACTACTGCGGGCCTCGGTGAGGATGTCGAGCCCGTCCTTGCCTGGCAGGCCCAGGTCGAGCAATACGAGGTCGGCCGTCTTGGTCTGCATGGTGGCGATGGCTTCGGTGCCGTCGGTGAGCCACGTGACCGTGTACGACAGGCGCTCCATCGCGCGCTGGATAGCCGCACCAAGTTCCAGATCGTCTTCCACCAGGATGATATGCACCGCGCGCCCCTTCCAACGAAAACAGCAGGCCACGGGACATTCCCGGGGCCTGCCTTTGATTGTCTTGCAGTTTTGTTACCGTCCCGGGAAAAAAAGGGCCCATCCGTGGGCACGTGCTCCATCGAAGCTAAGGGAAGGGGCGAGGATCAAGGATCCTCAAGGGCCTACGGCGTCTTCGGAGCCAAACCGGCTGCCCGCAATTCTTCGCGAGCTGCCGCCAGATCGTGTTGCAAGGTGGGCGAGGCGAGCATGTCGGTGGCGAGTGCCGTGCCAAACCCGCGTCCCGCATAAATATCCTGCAGCGTGTGCACGCCCTTCACTACGCGACGCCAGCCGATGTCGCGGGCGTGCTGCATCAGGGCGTCGGCATCCTGCGGGAACAGCTGGGCCAGCAGGATCGCGTCCACCGTGGCCTTACTGGAATGGCCGCTGGGATAGCCGAAACTCTTCTTCGCTGCCTTCTCCGGGTTGCTTGCGCAGTCCGAGGCGGGCGGGCAGGGGCGCGGGCGCTTCCAGTGGTTCTTGGAAAGGTCCACCGCTTCCTTGGTTTCTTCTTCCGCTTCCTTGAACAGCGCAGCCACGCGAGGGAGCTTGTCTGCCTGGAAGCCGGGGCCGATCAGCGGGGCGAAGTCGAACGCGTTGAACTTTTCTTCCTGCTTGGCCTGGGCGAAATCCGCTGCCGAACGCTCCGCAAAAGCGCGGTCGGTGGCGGCGTAGTCGGCCTTGTCTTCCGCGCTGCCCGGCGCGCTTGGCGCGGGCAGGGCAGCCATCACAGCGCTGACTTGCGCGTCGCTGAGGTAGGTCTTGGCGTGACCGTCGCTGGCGGCGGCCAGCGACGGTGCGAGCAGGAGCAGGGTGAGGAACGTGTGCTTGAACATCAAATCGTCGCCCCGTCCGTCACAGTGCCAGCGAAACCGAAGCGAACCAGCTACGGCCCGGCAGCACGTAGTACGAACCCACGTTGCTGCTCACCGAGTTGATCACCAGGTTGTGTGCGTCGAACAGGTTGTCCACCTGCAGGCGCACCTTGTAGCTCTTGATTACCGAGCCGCTCAGGTTCTGGCCGTAACCAATGCTCATCGCCGCCTGCCAGTAACCGCCGGTGCTGATGGTGGAGCTCACCGAGGACGCGACGTCCGGACTAAAGCTGGAGTTGTAGGCCTTCTGACTGCCGGTGTACTTGTCGTACAGCGATGCGAAGAAGCCCTGGTTCTCGTACATCACGCCGAGCGCGGCGGTGCGATTCGGCACATTGGGCATGTCCAGGCTGGAGCCCTTGAAATAGGCATCCTGCAGCGAGCCGTTGGCGAACACGCTGGCACCCGCGCCCACGTAGTACGTGGCCTCGCCTTCAATGCCCTTGATGTACGCGCCCTTCGCCAGGTAGTAGACCGGATCGGTGGTACCCGGCACCGTGGTGGAGAACTGGTAGTTCTTGTAGTTGATGAAATACACGTCGGCGTCAGCGTTGAAACGCTCGGTCTTGTAGACCGTGCCGAACTGGTAGTTCATCGTCTGCGTGGGATGCGTGTTGTTCGCCGTCGGGTTCGGCACGTAGAACTGGTTGAGGTTGGGCGTCAGGAAGCCCTGCGCCGCCTGTGCGTAGACGCTCCATTCCTGGTTGAACGTGTAGTTAGCCGTGAGGTAACCCAGCGTCTTGTCCCAGCTCTGCTTATAGAACAGCGGCGTCTTGGTGGTCTGGTTGATCGGTGCTTCGATGTCGCGACTCACATCGAAGTACTTCACACCCGGGGTGATGCTCAGGCCGTCATAGGCGTACCACTCGTACTCGGCATAGAGCTGACCGGTGTGGAGCTGGTCCGTCATGATGTACTTGTACGGACCGCTGTACACGCCCTTGCTGTTGAACGTGCCGAAGGTCGACGCGCCCGGCTTCACATCCACGGCGCCGTCGCGGCCGTAGTCGATGGCGATGCTGCTGCGGTTATTGTCGGTGTACTCGTACCAACCACCCGTGCGGAACTGGCCGTGGTCGTCCGCATGCACCAACTGCAGCACGTCACCCCAGGCGCGGTAGTTATTGATCTTGATGTAGCCGCCCATGTTGGTCGGCGATGCCTTGGTGCCCACGTACGGGCTTTCGTGGCTGGTGTTGTCGTAGGCGTAGGTGTAGACCTTGTTGTCCAGCGACCAGGTTTCCGACAGCAGGCTGTGGACGCCGATGTATTCCAGGTCCGTCTGCTTGGTCTGGTAGTTGTAGCAGGCGCAGTTGACGCTGGTGCGGTCGTTGTTCAGGCCAAAATTGCTGCCCAGCTGCGTGATCTGCTGCAGCGTCAACGAGCTGAGGTTGGGATTGTTGAAGCGGATGTAGTTGTAGTTGCTGAGGAAGGTGATCTCGGTGCTGTCGCCGATCGGCTGCACGTACTTGATGTAGCCCGTCTTGCGCGACATGTCGCCGTCCGTCTTGGCGGTGTCGGTGCTGATGTACTGCGCGCTGGCGATGAACTTGCCACCGCCGAGATCATCGAGCTTGCCGGAGTTCACTTCCAGGTGCGTGAGCGAGGTGTCGTAGCTGCCAAAGCTTTGCGTGGGGATGAACGAGAACGAGTCGGTCGGGTCCTTCGAGCTCAGCCCCACGGTGCCGCCAAACGTCGCTTCGCCGATGGTGCTGGCGCTGCCGGGGCCGCGGTCCACCACGATCTGGCCGAGCATCTTGGCCGGGAAATAGCTGCTGGTGTGGTGACTGAAGTCGTTGGTGTCGCCGAACGGAATGCCGTCGTACGTCACGTTGTACTGGTTGTCGTTGAAGCCGCGCAGCGTCATCTGCTTGGACTCGCCCAAGCCGGGGCCCGCAGTGCTCACGTTGGTGACGCCCGGCGAAATCGCGGCAATGGTGGCGTAATCGGCGGTCGGCGCAACGTGGTTGCTGATCCAGTCCAGGCCAATAATCGACTGGGGCTGCGTGATGTTCAGATCGGCCTGCGTCGGTGCCTGGGTGATGGCGGACTGCGCAGCAGTGCCGCGCACTTCGACCTCTTCCAGCTCCTTCGGCGCCTTCAGCGCGTTGGCATTGGCTTTGGACGTCGATGCGTCTGTGCTGGCATCCGTGGTGGCTGGATCGGTATCGGCGGCATGCACGGGCATGGCCAGCGACAGGCCGGCGATCAGGGCCAGGGCGATCGCGCTGGAAATCGGGCGCAAGAGGGGGTGCGACGCCTGATGGCGCCGGCTTAGGACGTTGGGCATGGTGGTATCGGCAGTGGCTGGATTCAGCGCACTAGCGTGAATTTACGATTTGACAGTTATGTTTCAGCCGGGTGATGTGGGGCGACGAATCACTTAGCGCCGTCTTAGACGTTCCTTTTCCATGGTCTCGGAACGAGTAGGGGCGGCTACCAGTTCCAGCGCATGCCCATGCTGCCATTGAGCGCCTTGACACCGTCGCCGAAGCCCTTGTCATAGCTGACGGTGGCGTAGAGCGTTGCACCTTTGTGCAGAACGGCGCTTCCGCCGACACCGAGCTCCCACCAGCTTCCGCCGAGATCGGAATGGAACGGCACATTGCCATCCTGCGATGAAAACGCCGTGACCGCATCCGACTTGAACTCATGCCAGAGGTTGGCGAAGAACCATCCGGTGAGCAGGTCGGGTGTGTACTTCTGGCTCCATTGCCAGGTGCGGGATGCGCGGCCGCCGATGCGTCCGGCCAGTGAGTCGCTATCACGAAACTGCACGCTGGCGGCGGAATCGTAGGCGTTGGCCAGATGCAGCGACTGATAGATCAGTTGGCTCTGCGGTTCCAGTGACCAGCCGTTGCCGAACGCGAACGGATACCCGCCTTCCGCCGACAGGGCTGTACCGAAGCCGTGGGTAGTGAGGTTCTCTTGTTGGTTGGACGTGGATGTCGCGTCGTACCACGTGCCCTGCAACACGCCATCGAGATACCAGCCGTTGGCGCCAAAGTGCGTCCAGTAGCCGCCGACCGAATATGAATCAAAGCGATTGTTGCCCGCTGAGGTGTTGTCGTAGTTGCTAACGCCGCCGTGGCCGTGGCCTACCGATGCCAACACACCGGCGAAGTCGCGTCCGCCATCGGTTCGTTCTGTGCGATAGAGGTCTAACCCGGCTTGTACGGCGATCATGTTGTCGTCAAACGAGGGGCCGTCGCGATAGATGCCACCGGGTTTCGCATCCCATTCACCGTCCTGCCCGACCACACGGGCCCACACGCCGCTGGCGCCGAAGCCATCGTCGGACAGGTCGCGCAATTGTTCTTCTTCGCCAACGCGATCGTGCAGCGTGCCGATCAGCGCCTTGCCGTAGTTGAGTGCCATGGAAGGCAACGCGGCGTATAGCGAAACTTCGCTGCGGTAGTACGGCACATAGGGTTCGACTGGCGGCGGAGTTGGCTCACCCGGCGTCACCACCGGTGGCGGAGGCGCCACGGTTCCGGTGATCTCCGACGGCGGTAGTGGCGGGTTGGGATTCTCCGAGCGTAAGTACCAGGAATAGGCCGAGGTGTTGTCGCGCGCACCTTCAAACAAGGCGTATTGATACGGCCCCGCTTTCAGCGACGTGCCCAGCACGAAAGCGCCGGACGTGGACGTCGCGGGCGTGTTGGCCGCCACCACCTGTATGCCGTTGCCGGTGGTCGCCGCACCCAGGCCACCCACGTTGGTGACGTTGAGCACGGTTTGTCCGCTGGCGCTGCCGCCGTTGATTACCAGCAAGTCCGTAGGGGAGCCGTCACCACCTAGCACCGTGTTCATGGCTACCTGCGAACTGCCCTGACCCACTAGGCTGTGGACAGATAGCGTATTGCCCACGCCCGTACCGGCGAGCTGGATCAGGTTGTTGTTGGTCAATGTGCCACCGATGGTGAAGCTGCCCTTGCTGCCGCCCTGGAACAGCGACAGCGCATCGGCCACGGCGATGGTGCCGCTGTTGTTCACGTCACCGGCGGTGTTGCCATAGCCGCCGAACGTCGCGCCGCTCGCCACCGTCACTGCGCCACCGCCGGCCAGGGCGGCCGTGCTGTTGGGCGCACTACCCACGATCAGCGTGCCAGCGTTGACTTGCGTGGTGCCGCTGTAGCTGTTCGTGGCGGTGAGGATGGTGGTGCCGGTGCCGTTTTGTTGCACGGAACCGGACGGGTCCGGTGTGGTATTCGTCCAGTCGCTGATGAGGTTGTTGAAGGTCACGGTGTCGGAGCGGTCGAAGATCAGCGTGCCGCCGTTCTGCACGTTGCCCGTGATGCTGCCCGTGGTGCCGCCGTCGCCAAGTTGCAGGGCGCCATTGGCGATCACCGTTCCACCGGTGTACGTGTTGGTGCCGGTCAATGTCATGGTGCCTGCACCTGTCTTCACCAGCGCACCGCTGCCGGACGCAACACCACTGAATGACGTGGATGTGCCGAGCCCGCCGGTGTTGAGTGTTCCCGCTTCAAACGTCACGGCACCTGCGCCGGCCAGGCTGCCGATGGTCTGGTTGGCGTTGCCCAGATCCAGCGTGGCGCCGCTATTCACGGTGAACGCGCTGGATGGCGAGAGCACGTTGGCGGCGCCCGCTTGCAGTGTGCCGCTGGCGACGGTGGTCGGGCCCGTATAGGAGCCCGCACCCGCCAGCACCAGTGTGCCGCTGCCGGACTGTGTCACCGAGCCGCTGCCCCGGATGGGTGCGGCAACGCTCAGGTTGCTTGCACTGGTGAATACCAGCGAGCCGTTGTCGGTGATCTGTCCACTGATGGTTAGCGCGGGGCCGTTGAAGGTGGCGGTGGTGCCCGCATTGAGCGAGAGGTTGGTGAGTGTGTAGCTAGGTGCCGACAGCGTGACGTTGGCGCTGTTGCGCAAGGCGACCAACTGCCAGTTGGGAATCGCATTGGCGAACGCCGTGGACGTGAAGCCGTCGAACACTAGCGTGTTGTTGCTGCCGCCCGAGCCCGCGTCGATGGAGCCGGTGGTAGTGGAGCCGGCTTCGAGCATCACGGTGTTGTTGGATTGTCCCGGCCCAAACAACACGGCACCGAGATGGCCGCTGAGTGTGCCCGCGTTGGTCACGCTGATGCCGTTGGCGTTGGGGCCGTTTCCGTAGAAGCCGTAGGCGTTGTCACTGGTGACGCTGGCGCCGGCTTCGTTAGTGAAGGTGCCGGGGCCGGCCATCTCCACGCCGTTGCCGGCGATGGCCATGGTGGTGCCCGTGCCAATGGTGGCGTAGGCGCCGTGCGCAGCGACGTTGCCGTAGTTGAGAATGGTGCTGGCCACCACGCTTTCCGAGCGGATGCCCGCCGACGATGCGCGCGTGCTGGTGCCGGAGATCGAGCCGTACGTGTCGATCTGTCCGCGATTGATCAGTGTATTGCCGGCGGTGCGGTTGCCTGTGCGGGCGAACATGCCTACGGAATTGCTGCCATTGGTGCGGATGGTGCCGTCGTTCTCCAGCGTGTTGCCGTAGCCGACGGTGGTGCTCGATGCATTGCTGGGGTCGCCTGCCCACATGCCGTAGGCGTTGATGAAGGTGGTGGTGATCGATCCGCCCTTGCCTACGGTTACGGTGCTGTTGTTGGCGACCTGGATAGCCGCGCCGGTGGTGGACAGGCCCGAGCCAGCGTTCACGGCTACCGTGGCGCCATTCAAGGGAATGGTGAGCGAGCCTGTTCCAACCACGGTCGCATTGATGCTGCTGGTGAAGGGGTTGGGCGCGTTGGTATCGCAGATGACGGTGGTGCCACTGGGTTGCAGCACGCAGTTGGCGAACGCAGAGGGTGCGAGCGTG
The DNA here is from genome assembly GCF_002878475.1 of Dyella sp. AD56. Lineage (NCBI taxonomy): Bacteria > Pseudomonadati > Pseudomonadota > Gammaproteobacteria > Lysobacterales > Rhodanobacteraceae > Dyella > Dyella sp. AD56. Next base: position 133,229 of record NZ_NRDP01000004.1, on the reverse strand, counting down.
GCCAACAGGCAGGCAACCAGCCATCGTGGTCGTGGAAAGGTCGATGCAGATCGCGAAGTGCCCTGCGTGAGGGAGTTCGCTCGCATTTCCCGTCGTTGTTGCGCATGTCGATTCATGATCAAGTCCCGAAAAGCGACGCTCAACGGCGTCGTTGACTACCATCGCTTCGGTGACCCAACCGTGAAACAGCTTGTACAAGGCAGCCCCCAAGCCGCCCGGAGAACGTTACTGCCGACTACTTCACCGGCTCGGCAAGCGGCTTGCCCTTGTCGATGATCCACGTGGAAAGCGCCACGCCGCCCTCGCTGCCGGGCGCGGCGGCCAGACTGTGCACGGCGCCACGCGGGTTGAAGAAGTGATCGCCAGCCTTGAGCACCTGATCCGGCTTACCGCGCGTCTTGAGCACTAGATTGCCCTTGAGCACGTAACCCGATTCGTCGCCATCGTGGACGTGCCAGCCCACCACGCCGCCCGCGGGAATCTCCGCGGTACCAAGGACGATCTCCGTGCCCGGCACGCCGCTTTGCTCATGCTGGTCGAGGATGGTCCGCTTAGGTTGGGGTGTGGCGGCAGCCGGCGCGTCCTGTGCCAGCGCGGTGGCGCCGATTCCCGTGCCAGCAAGCAGTGCAGCGATCACCAGTGAGCGGATCGACATGGCGGCTTCCTCGATGCAGACGGACTGGATGCGGATGCTGCACGCACGGGCGTCACGGTCGTGCGAAGCCGCTTTCGGGCCGGGTATCTGGGCGCTTGGCCTATCATGCGTGGTTTCAGGTCCACTCTGGCTTTCTCCATGAGCACTTCCACCACTCCGCTGCGTGTCGCATTGATCGGTTACGGCTTTGCCGGCAAGACCTTCCACGCGCCGCTGATACGCAGCGTGCCCGGCCTTGCGCTAAGCACGGTCGTCTCGCGCGACGCCACGAAGGTGCACGCGGATCTGCCTGATGTCGACGTGGTCGCGAGCGCGGACGTGGCGCTGGCCGATCCTCAATTGGACGTAGTGGTGATCGCGTCGCCCAATGACACACACGCACCGCTGGCGCGTGCGGCGCTGGAAGCGGGCAAGCACGTGGTAGTCGACAAGCCCTTTGCGCTCGATCTGGTGGAGGCGCGCGAGTTGGCCGCCATCGCGGAGCGGGAGGGGCGGGTGCTGTCGGTGTTTCAAAACCGGCGCTGGGATGCCGATTTCCTGGGCATACGGCAACTGATCACGGAAGGGCGCCTGGGCGAGGTGACTCATCTCGAATCGCATATCGACCGCTTCCGCCCGCAAGTGCGCGTGCGCTGGCGCGAGCAGCCGGGTGCTGGCAGTGGCCTGTGGTACGACCTTGGGCCGCATTTGGTGGATCAGGCGTTGTGCCTGTTCGGCTTGCCGGATCGCGTATGGGCCAGCCTGGCGGTGCAGCGTGAGGGCGGTACGGTCACCGACTGGGCGCACGTAGTGCTCGAGTACGGCCAACGGCGCGTGATTCTGCACGCCAGCATGTTGGTGGCCGGCGGCAGCCCGCGCTTTGTCGTGCACGGCACACTGGGCAGTGCGGTGAAGTCGATGATCGATCCTCAGGAAACCCAGCTGCTTGCTGGCATGCGGCCGGGCGACGCGGATTGGGGTGTCGATCCCGACGATCTGCTGCTCTACGACGGTAGCGGCAACGTCGAGCGCGTGCCTTCGCCAAGGGGCGACCAGAGCCGCTACTACGCCGCCTTCCGCGACGCCGTACTCGGGCAGGGCGACAACCCGGTGACGCCGCAACAGGCGATCACCGTGATGGCGGTGATCGAGGCTGCCATAGCGTCCGCTGCCGAAGGGCATGCAGTTGAGCTGGCGCTGAGCGCGGCGGAACGCGATGCCTGGGCATCTGCCGCCCATCGCTGATTGCCCACGATGTCACGACGGCGTGAAGACGCGGGGAATGGACATCTATCCATCCGGCATGAAAAACATCAGGCATAAAAAAAGGCCCCCTTTCGGGGGCCTCGTGGGTCGGTTCTAGGGGGGCGACCGACCCTGGGGTACCGGAGTCCGTGGGAACGCCGGTAGACATAGATTGCCTGAGTGATTGGCGCAAAAATGTAAGCGAATTCCTACATGGCTAGTAGGCGAGCAGATTGTCTCGTGTCAGGCAGTCCACGGCGACCGCATTATCGGTTCACTGCTTGCATCATCGGGCCCGCGTAGCGCGCACCGGCAGCGGCGTCGGGCGGGAACACGGCGTCGATCGTCTTCAGCTCTTCCGGGCTCAGCGTGAGGTCCACTGCAGCGAGATTTTCGTCCAATCGCCCGATGCGGCGGGTGCCCGGGATAGCAAACATGTTGCTGCCCTGCGCCAGTACCCAGGCCAGTGCGAGTTGCGCCGGCGTGCAGCCCTTGTCGGCGGCGATGGCCTTCACTTTTTCCACCAATTCCAGGTTGCGGTAGAAGTTGTCACCCTGGAAGCGCGGGCTCTGGCGGCGGTAGTCATCGGCCTCGAAATCGTCCGGGCTCTGGAATGCGCCAGTGAGGAAACCGCGGCCCAGCGGTGAGTAGGCCACGATGCTGGTGCCCGTTTTTGCGGAAGACTCGACCATGCCGTTCTCCTGCGGGTCGCGGGTCCACAGCGAGAACTCCACCTGCAGCGCAGCGATGGGATGCACCTTGGCTGCGCGTTCGAGCGTGGCGCCCGATGCTTCGGATAAGCCGAGGTAACGCACCTTGCCGGCCTTCACCAGCTCCGCCATTGCGCCCACGGTTTCTTCGATGGGCACGGTGGTGTCCACGCGATGCTGGTAGTACAGGTCGATGTGATCCAGGCCGAGGCGCTTGAGGCTGGCGTCGCAGGAGGCCCGCACATACTCCGGGCTGCCGCTCACGCCGCGCACGGAGGGGTCGTTAGGATCGCGCACGATGCCGAACTTGGTGGCAAGAAATGCCTGGTCGCGGCGATCGCGGATGGCCTTGCCCACCAGCACTTCGTTGGTGTGCGGGCCATACACATCGGCGGTGTCGAGGAAGTTGAAGCCGCGCTCCAATGCGTGGTGAATGGTGGCAATGGATTCGGCGTCGTCCCGGTCGCTGCCGTAGAACTCGCTCATGCCCATGCAACCCAGGCCGAGGACGGAGACGGAGGGACCATTCTTGCCGAGCTGTCGCATATGCATGGGGAGAGTCCTTAGTGCGGGGGGAAGAAACCGATGACGCATTCTTCGCCAAGACGCCATGCGGATAAATGCTCAATAATCGACATATCTGTTGTCGAATTGATCAACAATCGCTGGAGCTGGCCATGGACCGTCTGCAAGCCATGCGGGTGTTCACCCGCATCGTCGAACTGGGCAGCTTTACCCGTGCCGCCGATGACCTGAGCCTACCGCGCGCCACGCTCACCCACACCATCAAACGGCTGGAGGAGCACGTGGGCGCTCACCTGCTCCAGCGCACCACCCGTCGCGTGCGGCCCACCCGCGACGGCGAGGTTTATTACAACCATTGCGTGCGCCTGCTCGCGGACCTGGATGCGGTCGAGGCGGACTTCCGCGAGGCGGCCGTGGTGCCCAAGGGGCGGCTGCGTATTGATCTGGCGTCTTCGCTGGCGCGCAATGTGCTGATTCCCGCGCTGCCTGGGTTCTTCCAGCGCTATCCACAGATCGAGCTGGATCTCGGCACCAGCGATCGCTTTATCGATCTGGTGCAGGAGGGTGTGGATTGCGTATTGCGCGCCGGTGATCTGCCGGACTCCACCATGGTCGGGCGGCGCGTGGCCAACCTGTCGCAGGCCACGGTGGCAAGTGCCGACTACGTGAAGCGCCACGGCGCGCCGCAAACCCTGGCGGACCTGCAGGATGGCCATCGGGCCGTGAACTGGGCATCACCGACCACGCGGCGTACGTCGGCACTGGAGTTCATGGTGGGCCGGCGCATGCGCGAGGTGAGCCTGCCGTCGTTGATTACGGTGAGCGGCACCGATGCCTACCTCGCCAGTTGCGAGGCGGGGCTCGGCATCGCGCAGTTTCCGCGTTACCGCGTGGGGGACGAACTCAAGCGCGGCAAGTTGGTGGAAATTCTGCCGTCGATGCCACCGCCGGCATTCCCGGTCAGCGTGGTGTACCAGTCGCAACGGCAATTGCCGCTGCGACTGCGCGTGTTCATCGACTGGGTGGCGGAGATCATGGGTACGTTGCACTGAGCGTCAGCTCATTCCTCCCACGCAGGCCGCTTGCTGATGCCGCCTTCGCTGCGTAGCGCGTTAGCCTCCATCAGCTTGCCGTCCATCATCACCACGTCGGTATGGCGCAGGTCGCCGATGTTCGCGGCCGGGTTGCCGTCGACCAGCACCAGATCCGCCACCTTGCCAACCTTGATGCTGCCGGTGCGCTGATCGGCACCGACCAGATGCGCGGTGGCAATGGTGGCGCTGGCGAGCGCTTCTTCGTTGGTGAAGCCCGCTTGCACGTAAAGCTCCAGTTCGCGCACCAGTTCCATGCCGGTGCCATCGGTGCCGGCCACGATAGGCACACCCGCCTTGTGCATGGCGCCCACCAGTTGCTGCAGCTTGGCGAAGCTGGCGCGGTAATCGGCGCGGGTGAGGTCCTTTGGCACGGTGAAACCGCCCTGGCGGAAGCCGCGTTCCACGGCGGGCGGCAGGGTGCCGACGAAGGGCGCATAGGACGGTGACAGATCACCGTTCTCCGGCACGTAGAGGCTTTCTGCAATGACCAAGGTGGGGTCGGAGGTGATGTGCCGCTGGGCCATGGTGGCGATCAGCGATTTCATCGGCTCTTTGTTCAAGTCCACGTTGCGTGCGTAACGACCGGGGCCTTCGAAGCGACCCATGCCGTTGGATGTCTTCACCACATCGTCCGGCATGGCCTGCATCATCACGAAGTAGATGTGGGTGATCTCGTCGTAGCCGTCGTCGATGGCGTCCTTCGGGCGCATGCCGGCAGGCAGGTGGCCGTGCACGTGCAGACCATCTTTGTGCGCTTCGGCTGCGGTGGCTTTTACCCAATCCGGATTGAACGTGCCGTAGATCTTGATGGCACCAAAACCGTCGGCCTTGGCCTTGTCCACCAGTTTGATGGCTTCTTCCTGCGAGGTGGCCACCGTGGCGACCTGCGCGGTGTTCGGTCCCTTGCCGTCGATCAGCACGGAGGGATACACGTGCGGCCCCAGCAGCTCGCCTTTCGCGCGACGCTGTGCACGCGAAAGCGTCAGCTCGTTGTTGTTGCCTGGATCGCGCACGGACGTGATGCCGAGCGAGAGCAGCAGCGGGCCGGCAGCGTCATCGGGTACGTGCTGATGCGAATCCCACAGGCCGGGCACGAGTGTCTTGCCGCTGCCGTCGATGACTTGCGCGTTCTTCGGCACCTTCACCGACGCAGCGTCGCCTACGGCCGTGATCACACCCTTGTCGACGATCACCGTTTGGCCGTCCGCAAAACGCGAGCCATCGAGGAAGGCGCGCACGTTGGTAAAGGCTACGGGGCCTGCGGGCGTTTTCTCCAGTCGGGGCACGATGGCCTTGGCGTGCTGCGCGAGCGCCTCGGTCTGGGCCTTTTCCAGCGCGGGCAAGGCCGATTCATAGCCTGTGGGCAACCACGCCAATCCATCGACGAAGCCGAAGAAGTGGTTGTTCGCGTCTGCCCACACCGGCACCGGTGTGTTGCTCAGCCCGCTGACCGCATACGCGGTCACCTGTTTCTTCGCGGTGCCGTCGCCCACGGTGACAGCGACGAGTTTCTCGGCGTGGGCCTTGCCGCCGGGCAGCAGGGCCAGGGTTTTGTCGGGCGCAGCGAGCAGGGCCTCGACCATGTCGGCGGTCACATCGATCGGGCCGCCGAAGGCCATGTACTCCGCCGGTGAGGCGTAGGGTGCGGAACCCGCGTCCACGGGACTTTTCCAACTGGCCTTGCCGTCCTTCACCGCGAAGGTTTCGCCTGCGTCGCCGTTGGGCGTATGACCGCGGATCACCACGGATGCGAGCATGCCGTCGTGGCCGGTGGTAGAGCTGCTATCCACTTCCGTGGCCATGCCGCGCAACAGCAGGCTGTCGCGACCCATATGCGTGCCGTCGGCGGTAGTCCAGCGTGCGGACGTGCCGTGCTTGCCGGCGGTGGAAAGAATGGTGAAGTGCTGCGCGTTGGCTGGCGGCGTGGCCAGCGATTCGGTAGCTGCAGGGGTATCGGCCAGGCAGGGCAGGGCCAGGGAAAGAGCGAACACGACGAACGGGGCGCGCATAGGAAAGCCTCCGAAGGGTTCGACGCACAGTATGGCCTCAGCGCGTGGCGCCCGGCAGCGTGCCAAATGGGCTATCGAGGCGGGCTTGTACCGTCATCCGTGTCGTTAAAGTTTGCGACGCCAGGGCCGATAACCGTGCCATACGCCGTCCCTGGGCGGCGTATGGCCTTGTTGCGGCGGCGTTGGCCGCGACGCTGTCGTACCTCCAGATGGGAAGTGTTTCGCATGACCGCAAACAAGCCGCACGAGAAAGGGAATCGCGTGGATTGGGGCGACCCGCGCCTGCAGGCTCTGCTGCGCCGATCGGAGAACTGGAAATTGGATAACCGCGGTACGTACACGCCCAAGGACGTGCAAATCCATCTTGGCTGGGGCGCTTCTTCAGGGCGGCCGGCCATCCTCGTATGGGAACGCGACCAAGTCATGATGCTGGAAACGCGCTTCGCTATTCCCCTTGGCGAACAGGTACGCGTGGACGAACCGCTGGGGGAAAAACTCCGCAGCGTGTGGGGCCTCGTGGTGGAAGGTCGCGAAGGCTTCCGCGCCGAAGACCGCGCCAATGGCGTACACCTGCACTGGCTTCATCTCCGCTGATAACGCGCACCCGACGCGGCCGCCGCCGCGTGGCGTCACTCCATGCGGGCCAAGCCCTTGCGCGGCGCGTGTGTGCCCATCGTCCATGAGGTGAGTGGCGCTCCGGCCGCCTGCAACGCGGCGCGCTGTTCGGTCACCGGTAGACGCAACATGGTGTCTTCCCAATGGGCCAGACGCTGGAACACCGGCAACGCTTGCGTACGCGCGACCAACGCCGCCATGCGCGGCCAGCGCGCGGCATCGATGACATAACGCACGAACGACGCCGTGCGGAAGTACGAGGCGATGCTGATGTCCGCGATGGACAGATCGCCGAACACGAAACCTTCTTCCGGCAACTGGCTTTCCAGATAGTCGAGCGCTGCGGGAATCTCGACACTGCGTGCGTGCTCCACCATCGCGTCGTCGGCGTCCTCATGGAAGATGTGGCGCAGCACGGCCTTCTGATAGAACAGTTTCCACACGAGCACGTTGGCCAAGTGCGTGTCGCAGTATTCCTCCAGCCAACGCGCCTTGGCGCGTTGCGCGATATCTGCGGGATACAGCGACGGCGTCGGGAAGCGGTCTTCCAGGTACTGGCAGATCACCGACGAATCGTTGAGCACCATGTCGCCCTCAATCAACACCGGGATGCGCCGCAGCGGGCTTAGTGCGCTGAAGCGGTCGTCACCCACGAAAGGTGTGATCGGGTCGATCTCGTACGCCTGCCCCTTGAGCTCCATGCACACCAGTACTTTGCGCACATAAGGCGAGATGTAGTTGCCGATGATGGTGAAGTGAGACGGCATGGGCGAAGGCTCCGTGTGGGTGAGAGACTTACTCGGCTGCGTCGGGCAGCGGCGGCACCGTGGCCGGCGCACCATTGGAATCGAGCGCCACCATCACAAAGCGGCCCGTGGTGCACACGCGGCGATCACCCGTTAGCGGATCTTCTGCGGTCAGTTCCACTTCCACCGTCATCGAGCTGTGACCCACGCGAACGATGCGTGCGACCAGTTCGGCCAGCTGGCCCTTGCGCACCGGCACGCGGAAATTTACTTCTTCCGAGCGCGCGGTGACGACGGTACGGCGGGCATGGCGCGAGGCAACGATGAAGGCGGCTTTATCCATCCAGGCCAGCGCCTGTCCGCCGAACAACGTGCCGAGGTGATTGGTGTGGTCGGGAAATACCATCTCCAGCAGGCGTGCTTCTGGCAGGGTGGTGGTGGGGGACATGGCTTGGTTCATGGCGGAATCGGGGAATGCGAGGGTAGGATGGGGCAGTGGTGCAAGGAACGAGGAGAACCACATGCGCTATTGGCTCTTCATGGCCGTCGCTATTGTCACCGAAGTTGCCGGCACATTGGCGATGAAATACGGCACACATCATGGTTCGCAGACGCTGGGGCTCAGCGTGATGTACGTGATGCTGGTGCTGTCGTACACCAGCCTGGCCCTGGCGGTGAAGCGCATTCCCCTGGCCGTGGCCTACGGCGCATGGGAAAGCCTTGGCTTGGTGCTGATCACACTGTGCAGCGCCTGGCTGTTCGCGGAAGACCTCAAGCCGGCCAAGTTGATCGCCATCGCGCTGATCATCGCGGGCATCGTGCTGCTGGAGCGTGGCACGGACGAAGCGCCGAAGGAGGGCGGCCATGCTTCCTGATTTCCAGCCGATTCACCTGCTGTATCTGGCCATTGCCATCGTGCTGGAGATCGCCGCCAATGTGCTGATGAAGCAATCGCACGGGTTCACTTACAAACGCCCGGCGGTGGCGGCTATTGCTTGTGCGTTGGCTGCGTTTACCGCGTTGAGTTACGCGATCCGAGGTATTCAGCTTTCCGTGGCGTATGGCGTGTGGGGTGGTGTAGGGCTTATCGCGACGACGGTGTTGGGGATGACGTTGTTCGGCGAGAAGCTTCGGCGGTCGGGGTGGGTGGGGTTGGTGTTGATTACGTTTGGGGTTTGTTTGTTGAAGTTTGCGTGAGGGGGATGGTGGTTTTCATCGGGCCGTCGCGTTGCGATGTGCAGCACCGTCGCACGAGCCGTCCGCTTTGGCCTTTGACCTTCGGGCCCCCTGTGCGGCGGTGAGGGGTGGACGAGAAGGCCCGCAGGGGGATCGGCACGGATGCCGATCCCTTTTCGCCGGGGCAGGAGCCCCGTCGAAAAGCCCGGCCGCCCCTCACGAACTGGCCGGCTTCGCCGGCCAGCGCCAAGTGGGGGTGCCCTTCTCTTTGGTTACTTTCTCTTGGGCATGCAAGAGAAAGTGACCCGGCCTCCGGCAGGAGGACGGAAGCCCGCCGCAGGCGAGCCAGGTCGCGATATCGCGACAACCGAGCCACGTCTGGACGACGGCTAAAGACGAAACAGCGAGGCGAGCACCCACCCCTCACCCCAACCCTCTCCCCAAAGGGTAGAGGGAGCAAAGCGGCGGCCCCCCAAACCAATGGCATACGTCCCCACCCATCAGTAACACTACGATCAAAGGTCCGGCACACAACAACCCTGCCGGCACGCCATGATCGACTGGGGAGTAAGCATGACATTGAACACACGTAGCGCGCGCCTTGCTGGCGCGCTGGTATTGGGCGCGCTTTCGATGGGCGTGGCTGCACAGGGCCGCACCCTGACCAACGAGGATTACGCGCACGCCGAGCGCTACGTGGGTTACAACGTGACGCCGCTGGTCGATCACGCGGTACAGACCGTGACCTGGCTGGACGACACGCATTTCTGGTATCGCGACCACGATGCCAGCGGCGACCACTTCGTGCGCTTCGACGCTGCAACCGGCAAGGCGGAGCCCGCGTTCGACCATGCGCGACTTGCTGCGGCGCTGGGCAAGGTGCTCGATAAGCCGGTCAGTGCGACGAAGCTGGGTATCACGGGATTCACAACCACGCTGGATGGCCGCCTCGATGTGAACCTGCGCGGCAAGCATTACCTGTGCGATATGAAGGGCAATACCATTTGCACTGCCAGCCGCGATGAAAGCGTCGAAGGCGTCGGTCATGAGCCGGGCGTGCTCTCGCCAGATAAGCGATCCGAAGCCTTCGTGCGCGATTGGAACCTGTGGGTGCGTGATGCGGCCACGGGCAAGGAAACGCAGATCACCCTCGATGGCGTGGAGAACTACGGCTACGCCACCGACAACGCGGGTTGGAAGCACACTAACAATGCCATCCTGGTGTGGTCGCCCGATTCCAAGCGCATCGCCACCTTCCAACAAGATCAGCGCAAGACCGGTGACATGGTGCTGGTCGGCACCAACGTTGGCCACCCCAAGGTGGAGAAGTGGAAGTACCCGCTGGTAGGCGACAAGGACGTGACGATGATCGAACGCGTGATCGTCGACGTCGATGCACGCAAGGTGCTGCGCCTGAAGATGGAGCCCGATCAGCATCGCTCCACCCTGTGTGACGACGTTAGCTGCGGGCGCGATGGCGGTTGGGACGATGTGCAGTGGGCGCCGGACGGCGGTTCGCTCGCTTTTGTGTCGTCATCACGCGACCACAAACAGGCATGGTTCCGCGTGGCGGACATCCACACCGGTGATGTGCGCACGGCATTCGACGAAAGCGTGCCCACGTACTACGAGAGCGGCAACGGCAAAGTTAACTGGCAATACTTGCCGGCCAGCCACGAAGTGGTGTGGTTCAGCGAACGCAATAACTGGGGCAACCTCTACCTGTACGACCTGGACAGCGGCAAGCTCAAGCACGCCATTACTTCCGGCGAAGGCAACGTCACCGAAGTGCTGAAGGTCGATGCGGCCACGCGCACGCTATGGTTCCGCGGCGTCGGCCGCGAGAAAGGCGTTGATCCGTACTACCAGCAGTTCTACAAGGTGAGCCTGGATGGCGGCACGCCTACGCTGCTCGCTCCGGAACCGGCTGACCACAGCATCACACTGTCACCGGATGGACGTCTATTCGCGGACGCCTACTCCACGCCGACCACACCTTCTGTCACCGTGTTGCGCAGTGCACAGGACGGCCATGTGGTGAACACCATCGCGAAGGCCGATATTTCGCGCTTGCTGGCGACTGGCTGGAAAGCTCCCGAGCCGTTCACGGTAAAGGCGCGCGACGGCAAGACCGAGTTGTACGGCCTGATGTTCAAGCCCACGCATTTCGATCCGTCGAAGAAATACCCGATCGTCGACTATGTGTATCCCGGCCCGCAGACCGGCTCGGTAGGCTCGCGCAGCTTCAACCCCGCGCGCACTGATCATCAGGCGCTGGCGGAGCTGGGCTTTATCGTGGTCGCGATCGACGGCATGGGCACGCCCTGGCGCTCTAAGGCTTTCCACGATGCGTACTTCGGCAACATCGGCGACAACACCATGCCCGACCAAGTCGCAGGCCTGAAGGAACTAGGCAAGCGTTACGCATGGATCGACATGGATCGCGTAGGCATGTGGGGTCACTCCGGCGGCGGCAACGCCACGGTGACGGCGATGTTCCGGTACGCGGATCTATTCAAGGTGGGCATCGCCGAAAGCGGCAACCACGACAACCGCAATTACGAAGACGACTGGGCGGAGAAGTGGCAGGGATTGCTGGTGGAAGGCAAGGATGGCAAGAGCAACTACGACGACCAAGCCAACCAGAACCACGTCGCCGGCCTCAAGGGCCATCTGCTGCTCGCCCACGGCACCATGGACGACAACGTACCGCCGTACGAAACGCTGCTGGTGGTGGATGCGCTGATCAAGGCGAACAAGGATTTTGATCTGCTGCTGATTCCGAATGCGCATCATGGGTATGGTTCGGCTAGCAATTACATGATGCGGAAGCGGTGGGATTACTTTGTGCGTAACTTGGCGGGGGATGTGCCGCCGAGGGAGTATGAGATGAAGCCGCCGAAGGATTAATGGGGTTGGGTTTGTCTTTTGTGGTTTTGTAGAGACGTATGGTGAGTGGAGGCTTTGCGCTTTGCTCCCTCTCCCCTCCGGGGAGAGGGTTGGGGTGAGGGGTCAATCTAGCCTCACCGTTTCATCTTTAGCCGTCACCCCGGCGGAGGCCGGGGTCCAGTAGCGGTATCGCTTGGTTGTCGCGTTACCGTGATCTGGCCGCCTGCGCGGCGGGCGTTTCGCCCTCCTGCCGGAGGCCGAGTCACTTTTCTTTGTGTGCCCACGCACGCGCAGGAGCGCGTGCGAACGGCGAAGCCGGCCCGAAGGGCGAAGGGCAGGATGCCCGGAGTAAAGAAAAGTAACCCAAAGAAAGGGCACCCCCACTTAGCGCTGGCCGGTGAAGCCGGCCAGTTCGTGAGGGGCGGCCGGGCTTTTCGACAGGGCATCCTGCCCTGGCGAAAAGGGATCGGCATCCTTGCCGATCCCCCTGCAGGCCTTCTCGTCCACCCCTCACCGCCGCACAGGGGGCCCGACGGTCAAAGGCGCCGAGCTGAAGGCTCGTGCAGCGGCGCTGCACATCGCATCGCTGCAGGTCGCGTTGCTCCTGCCTTCGTGCACAAAGTCAGCACACAAAGTTAGGGCAGAAGGGTCTTGCCGTAATGCGGCGAGTTCTCCACAGCGGCCAGATCGCCGCAACGCACGAAGCGGTAGCCGACCATCGACGAAACTAGATCAAGGTCGACGCCGGAATGACGGCAAAGACGAAACGTCGAGGCGAGCACCCACCACTCACCCCAACCCTCTCCCCAAAGGGGCGAGGGAGCGCAATCGCGAGGTTCAACCCATCGCACCGCGCCTCCGATGCGCGCAAAAAAACAAACCCCGAACTATCCTCTCGTCGCCACCACCGGCGGCACCGTACTCGCCCGCAACGCTGGCCCCAACACCGCCGCCTGCCCGATCAAACACAACACCAACGCCCCCGCCGGCACATAGAACCAAGGCAGTCGCTCGAGCGCATACCGTTCCATCAACAACATGTTGAGCCCGTATGCCAGCACCACGCCAAGCAGCACACCGGCGCCTACGATCACGAAATTTTCGGTCTGGAAGTAACGCAGGATGTCCTGTCGCGTCGCCCCTACGGCGCGGCGGATGCCGATGGATCGGCGTCGCTGTTGTACCCAGAAGCTGGCGAGGCCGGCGATGCCTGCGGCGGTGACCAGCAGCAAGGCGAACGAGGCGGACAACAAGAGGGTGATCATGGTGCGATCACGGCGGAAGTAGTCGTCGCGAAGGCTGGTGAAGGTCTTTGGATTGCGCAGTACGCGATTGCTGTCGAGCGAGGTGAGTACGCGCATGGCTTGCTGAAGTATGCGTTCGCGATCTTGCGGCGCACTGCGCATCACATAAGTGATGCTGGCCGTGTCGGGCAACATGGGGAATAGCGTGACGTATCCGCTGCTTTCCGATTCGTCGATGGTGGGTCGCAGCATCTGCTCCACCACGCCGACAATGCGGACGGGGCCGTCACTGGGGTAGATCACCTTGCCCAGTGGATTCTTTCCGGGAAATAGTTTTTCGGCGAGTGCGCGCGAGACGATGGTGGATGGCACGTGGTTGATGCCCGACCAGTCGTGGGCGGCGTCGAGTGATATGTATTCCTCCGGCAGGAACTGGCGGCCGGCGACCAGGCGCAAACCTAAGGTGCGCAGTTCTTCCGGCGTGCCGCTATAGGCGGTGGCCGAGGTCATGGAGGGGCCGTTCGGCTCGAAGGAGATGCCGTTGCTCCAGTTGTTGCCGCTCAGTGGCAGGGAGTCCACTGCAGAGGCGGACTGGACACCCGGAATCCCACGTAGTGCTGCCAGATCGGTGTCGTGTCTGGCTAACTGATTGGCTGATTCGTCGACGCTGGTGCTTTCGATCAGCGTGAGTTCGTTTTCCGCGATGCCGCTGGGCGCGCGCATCTGGGTCAGGCGATGGCCGATGATGGATGCCACGTTGCAGACGATGGCGCAGGTCAGTGCGACTTGCATCACGAGCAGGCCCACGGTGAGTTTGTGACGCGTCAGGCTGGCGATCAGCGGGGAGTGCGACATGGCGGGCCTCATTGCGTCTTCAGTTGGAGAGCGGGTGGAATGCGGCAGGCGCGCCACGCGGGTAACAGGCCGGCGATCACGCTGGCCACCAACGCCAGCAGGAACGTCGCGAGCAACATGCGCACGTCCATCTGCGCGAGTTGTGCGTAACCGTCAGGACGCTGGCGCACGCTCCACAGGCCGAGGCATGCGATGCCCAGGCCCAGCAACCCGCCCGCCATGCCAATGACGCATGACTCCACACCCAGTTGCAGGAAGATGTCCCATCGACGTGCGCCCAGCGCGCGTCGCACGCTGATCTCGCCGCTACGTCGCAGGAAGGTCGCTAGCAGCAGGCCCACGACATTGAGCATGCACACGGCGAGAAAGCCCAGCGACAGCGACAACTGCAGGCGCAGGTCGTCAGGAATGGCGTGCTCGTGCGCCAGCCAATCCATCAGGCCATAGAGCTGCGCGTTCGCAGGGCGCGGCATGCGCCCGTGTGCCTGCTGATCGCGCCAGTAACTGCGCAGGAAGTCGCGGTAGGCCTGGGCCTTGCTGGCGCTGTCCAACTGCGCCCAGAACTGTAGCCACACACAGTGATCGCTAGTGCGCGCATCGCCGCCGCTGTCCCAGCAGGAGAAGCGGCCGTTGAAATCCAGCTCCAGCGCTTGCGCGGTTTGCAGCGGCAGGAAGAACTGGTCCGCCTTGCCGAAGACGCGGCCGTTGATCTGCGCATAGAACTGCGGCTGTGGGTTCCAATGATCCACCACACCGATCACGCGGAAGTCGGTGTTCTTCAGGCGTACCGTGCGGCCGATGCCGGAGGTATTGCCGAACAGTTTGTGGTTGAGCTCGCTGCTGAGTACGACGACGCGTGCCCGTGCCTCGTCGTCCTCTTTGCTCCAACCGCTGCCAGCCGTGAACGGCACCTGGAACATCGCGAAGAAATCAGTGGTGACATAGCGGCCGGTTTCATAGAACGGTAGCTCGCCGCTTTGCGTCGGCCGCACGGGTACGGCGCCGCCGGCCATGGCGGCCTGTCGGTCGGCGCGGTTCGCACGCAGCAGGTTCATCGCATCGGGCCAGGTGAAATTGCCATCGGGCTCAGGCGATTCGGTGCGGTCGCGCGCCAGCGGGCGAGGGTCGATCACCGGTGCATAGAGCTGTCCGCTGCGGCCCGGCAGCGGATCGCCGGAAAGCACGTGGAAGATGGTGATCATGGTCATGCTGGCGCCGATGCCGAGCCCGATCACCAGGATCATCAGTATCGCCAGCGCCTTGCTGCGGCGAAGACTGCCGATGGCGGTGGCTGCGTAGTAGCCGAGCATGTCGTATCCTTTTCCGTGGTGTCGGACGGATGCAGGCAAGCCGCCTCCGTCACCCCGGCGTGAGCCGGGGCATGTCGTGTCGCGAAGGGATGTCTGTCCGACGGCGCCGCTGCGCGCGCCGTCGCGGTTTGTTTAGCGGTTGCCTATGGGCTGTGCGGCACCCTTGGCCAGTGCGTCGTCCAGCACGTCGATCATCTTTTCCGTGGCCTTGGTCGACACGTCTTGCTGGCGACGGCTCAATTCACGCTGACGTTCGCTCAGCGCCTGTTGCTGTTGCTCGAGCTGTTGCTGCTCCTTTTCCAGTCCAGCCTGCTCGTGCTCGAGCTCGGCACGTTCTTTAGCAAAACCGGCACGTTCCGAATCACCTCGATCGCTGGAAGGATGGAGCGCTTGGCGCGCGAGCATGTCACTCTCGCGCTGCGCGATGCTGCTCAGGCGTACGGCCAGCGAGCTGTCGCGTGCGCCGATGCCGGCCATCTGGCCGCTGAGCCGGCCTTGCTCGCCGCTCAGCCGTCCTTGTTCACGGGCCAGTTCGGTGACGGTTTCATAGGCACCTTTCGCGCGGTCGACATAGGCTTTGTCGCGGATGAGGTACGTATTGCCACCGCGGCGGAACATCACCAACGGCGAGCTATTGCCGCGGAGGCTCTTGGCCGTCGACAGATCGGCGTCGGTGCCGTTGACGACCACCGTGTCCTTGTCGAGCAGTGCGAACCCGTAAGCAGCGTCATCGTGCGTTTCGATATCAATGTGGTGTGCGGTGAATCCGTAAACGGGTGGTGCCGGTGGCGCGGGCGGTGCCTTGGGTACGGGCGGCACCGCGGGCGGCGGAGGGGGCTGTCGCCAAGTCTCGGTCACCGGTGTCGGCGGAGTGGGGGGCGTGGCTGGTGTCGGTGGTGTCAGGGGCGTAGCCGGCGTGGGCGGTGTCGCGGGCGTCAGCGGTGTCGCAGGTGTTGGCGGCGTGGCGGGTGTCACCGGTGTTGCGGGCGTAGCAGGTGTCGCCGGCGCGGTCCAGGCGTTAGAGGTTGCGGCGGGCGAGGGTGCATCGGCCTTCGCTTCTGTCACGCGGTAGGGCAACACACCCATGGCGGCCACCAGCACCACGATCAGGCCGCTGCGCAGGCGAGAGGTGGTGTCCTGGTCGCTGAGCTGCAGCAGGGTCAGGCGCCTTTTCAGGTTATGGAACGTCGGCGAGGCACCGGCCAGGCCAGCGTGCAGGGGGTGCGCTACGCCAAGACGCAGCAGCAGGCGACCGTAGTCGTGTGGGGCGGCATCGTGCTGGTGCACGACTTGTGCGTCGCATGCTGCCTCTCGGTTGAGTGCGTACTCGCGCATCGCCCAGGACACCATGGGATGAAAGAAGAACAGCCGTTGCGCGATGCCAGGGGCCCAGCCCATCCACAGATCGCCGCGACGCAGGTGAGTCAGTTCGTGAGCCAGCGCCAGGGCGGATTCATCCGTCGACAGGTTCTGGTTCGCTGGCAGCAGCACCACCGGGCGCCACAGTCCGCTGACCTGGGGCGAGCGGATGGCATGGGATACGCGTAGGGATGGGCAGCGCCTCAATCCCATGGTGCGTGCTTGTTCTGCGCATAGTGCCTGCAGCGCGGGATCCTCAAGCGGGCGCGATGCGCGCACGACTGCGCGCGCTTCTCGCCAGTGGCGGAAGGTGGCGATCAATTGCACGAGCACGCCGGCCAACCACAGCGCGAGCACGATCGGCAGCGCTCGAGACCACACCGTATGCGTCGGAGTAGCCGCAGATTCGTCGGTGGACTCGGCGGCGTAGGCGAGGGCTCCCGTCGGAAGCGTGCCGCTTTGACCAAGGCTGGCGATGCGGTGCTCGGTTGGTGCCGTGGTTGTCGTCATGACCAGAGTCGTATGGCCGTCCGTTCGCGTGGTGGTCGTCGTCGTCGTTGTTGTAGTTGCGATGTGCTGGGGCGAGAGCAACGGCAGCGCCACCGGCGTCGGCAGCAGCAGGCCGAGCAGCAACTGCACGCTGAGCAGCCACCACAGCAGCGAACGCGTGGAGGATGAAAGACGCGGAAGCCAGCGATTGATCAGCCATACGATGCCGACCAGCAAGCTAGCCTGCAGGGATGTCCACGCAAGTCGTGCAACCACTTCCTGGGCGAGGGGAGCGAAGGCGATCATGTCAGGTGTCCTTGCGTCGTGTTTGCAGCTGGTGCACCAGTGCTTCCAGTTCGGCGAGTTCACGGTCGCTCACCTCGGCGCGTTCGGACATCCACGCAACGAATGGCGACACCGAACCGCTGAGCGTCTTCTCCACGAATTGGCCGACGGCACTGCGCATGACTTCACCGGGACCGGTAGCCGGGCTGTAACGGTACATACCCTGCACCTGCTTGCGACGCAGGTACGACTTGCTACGCAAGCGTTCCATCATGGTCAGCACGGTGGAGCGCGCGAGGCCGCGTGGCTCGCCAAAGCCGGCCGCCACCTCGCCGACCGATGCGTCGTTGTGTTCGGCGATGTACTGCAGGAGCGAGAGCTCCTGATCACCGATGGAAGGCTTGCCCATGTCCATGATCCTGATGACTACAGCTGTAGTCACGCTACGCCTTGACTACAGCTGTAGTCAATAGGCCGATCGGGAGGGATTTGCGTCAGTGCTGACTTGTTGCAATGCACAATAATCGGCGTAGAGTGCGCGCCGTCCTCATCCGATAGCGCGCCTGGAGTGCGCTGATATGACGGCCACCTCGCCACATACCGCTGACCTGTTCCGCCACATTCGTCGACGATTTCTTTTGACGGGTTAGCAACCTCTCCTTTTCCTTCGCGCATCGATCGATGGCGGCACGCTCAACGCGCCGTTGGCGGTCGGTCGCGAACACGCATCCGGACGGCGCTCGCCGAACGATTCATCACACACGGGGAAATCCATGAAGACGCTTGTCGATTGGCTGGCGCGACGGCTATGGCCGTTCGTGTTCTGCCTGCTGCTGTACGTCGGTCTCATCGGACCGGAACTGATCTCGGCTGCCAGCACGTTGGCCGTGGTCGTGGGCCTGGTCGTGTTGGCCTTGCTGTTGGCGTGGGGCTACCTGCTGCTGCGCCGCGGTTTCACTCACAAGGAATGATCACCATGAAACGCCTGTTGATGTTGTCGCTCTCCGCCCTGTTGCTGGCCTCCTGCTCCAAGGTGCCGGCGGGCAACGTCGGTGTGAAGTTTCAGATGTACGGCGATGGGAAGGGTTCGCTGCAGGAGCTGCCGCCTGGCCGTTACTGGGTAGGCTGGGGTTACGAGATGTACACCTTCCCCACCTTCACCCAGACGTACACCTTCACCCGTTCGCCGACCGAAGGCCGACCCACCGACGAGTCGATCAGTTTCCAGACGTCGCAAGGCCTGACGGTGAATGCGGACGTGGGCATCACGTATCACATCGATCCGTCGAAGGTAACGCTGATCTTCCAGAAGTACCGCAAGGGTATCGACGAGATAACGGACGTCTATTTGCGCAACATGATCCGTGATGCGCTGGTAAAGGAAGCATCAAGCCTGGACATCGAGTCGGTGTATGGCAAGGGCAAAGCCAACCTGATCGAAGCCGTGCAGAAGGACGTGAGCGACGAAGTCGCCGCCGTTGGCATCGACGTGGAAAAGATCTACTGGGTTGGCGAGCTACGCCTGCCGGAGAACGTGGTGCAGTCGATCAACGCCAAGATCCAGGCGACGCAGATGGCGGAGCAACGCCAGAACGAAGTGGCGCAGGCGAGGGCTGAAGCGGAAAAGGTGGAGGCTGAAGCGCAGGGCCGTGCCCAGGCTCAGATCACCATTGCGGAGGCGGAGGCGAAAGCCATTGAGCTGAAGGGTGAGGCGTTGCGGTCGAACCCGAATATCGTGCAGATGTCGGCGATTGAGAAATGGGATGGGCATTTGCCGACGTATACGGGAAGTAGTGCGGTGCCCTTTGTGAATCTTGGGAGTGTGTCGGCGGCTAAGTGATGGTGGCTCTTTCCCCCTCTCCCCTTTGGGGGAGAGGGTTGGGGTGAGCCCCGAAAAGGGGGTAAAGGTCGGGTGCTCGCCTTAGCGTTTCATTGATGCCGTCATCCCTGCGTAGGCAGGAGGCGCCTTTCAACAGCCGAATGGCTGGTCATCCAGTAGCCGTAGGTACGGTTATCGCCTCATGCCTTATCGCGACCTGGCCGCTTACGCAGCGGGCGTTTCGACCTTCTGCCGAAGGCCGAGTCACTTTTCTTTTGCTGGCCCAAAAGAAAAGTAACCCAAAGAAAATGGCCTTTAGAGCTCCGGTAGCATCGTGTTGGATACAAGCCTTGGGGCTTGAGGTACTCGGTACCGGGCGTTCTCCTTATTGGACGATACGGCTACACCGCAACGCACCGGTGCACTGAGGAGCTCTGCATTGCGTGGGGATAAGCCCGAACGGCTGAGGAATCGTGAGGTTGGGCAACCTCCGCCTCTACACAGCGGGTACACCGAAGCGCTTCGCAACGCGCCGTCGCCAAGAGGGCTTAAAGCAGGTGTCGCTATGCATCCCGATCGCAGAGGCTAGGGAAGTGGACGCTAGGCTTCCCGACCGGTGTGGAGAACTCACCACATAACGGCATCGTCTCCGTCCATTGCCCTGGCTTTGTGTACCGGCTCTCTGCTCCAGGGCAGGAGTAACACGACCTGTCGTGATGCGATGTGCAGCGCAGCTGCACGAGCCGTCTGCTTGCGGCTTTTGATCTTCCAGGGCCCCGTATGAGGCGGCGGGCGGGTGGAGAAAAGGCCCGCAGGGGAATCGGCAGGGATGCCGATTCCTTTTCGTCGGGGCAGGAGCCCCGTCGAAAAGCCCGGAACCCGACCGCGTACCTGGAGGGCGAAGCCCGGAAGGCGCCTCATCCGGGGTGCCCTTTCTTTGGGTTACTTTTCTTTGGGCAAGCAAAGAAAAGTGACTCGGCCTCCGGTAGGAGGCCGAAAGCCCGCCGCAGGCGAGCCAGATCGCGACAACACACCAACTACAGCGACAACAGCGTCACATCAGAACGACATATCAAACGCCACATCACCCTGCACACCCACCTGATAAGCCGAAACCCGACGCTCGAAGAAGTTCGTCACTTCCTGCACATCCTGCAGATCCATGAAGTCGAACGGGTTCTTCGCACCGTACTTCTTCGGCAGATCAAGCTGGACCAAGCGCTGGTCCGCGCAGTACTCCAAGTACTGGCGCATGTCCTTCACCGACAGACCAGCCACACCACCAGAAAGCACATCCTCGGCGAACTGGGTTTCGCAGGCGATAGCGTCTTCCAGCATCTCTTCAATCTGCGTGCGCATCTGCTCGTCGAACAGATCCGGCTCTTCGGCGCGCACCGTGCGCACCACGTCGAACGCGAACGCCATGTGGCAGCTCTCGTCGCGGAACACCCAGTTGGTGCCCGAGGCCAAACCGTGCAGCAGGCCGCGCGAGCGCAGGAAGTACACGTAGGCGAACGCAGCGAAGAAGAACAGGCCTTCGATGCACGCGGCGAAGCAGATTAGGTTCAGCAGGAATTGGCGGCGGTGCTCGCGCGTTTCCAGCTTCTGCAGGCCTTGGATGGAATCGATCCACTTGAAGCAGAACTCGCCCTTCTGACGGATCGACGGGATGTTCTGGATCGCGTCGAACGCCTTGTTGCGCTCGGTCGGATCGGGAATATAGGTGTCCAGCAAGGTGAGGTAGAACTGCACGTGCAGCGCTTCTTCGTACAGCTGGCGCGAGAGGTACATGCGCGCTTCGGGCGCATTGATGTGCTGATACAGGTTCAGCACCAGGTTGTTCGCCACGATGGTGTCGCCGGTGGCAAAGAAGGCCACGAGACGATGGATCAGGTGGCGGTCCGCGTCGGACATCTTGGACTTGAGGTCTGTCGTGTCCAGCGAGAAATCCACTTCCTCGACCGTCCAGGTGTTCTTGATCGCGTTGCGGTACATCTCGTAGAACTCGGGATAGCGCATGGGGCGCAGGGTGAGTTCAAAGCCGGGATCAAGGATGTGCTGGGCACGTTCGGGTTGGGCGGACATGGGATTTCCCGATTAATTGTTATAGGTGATGGTGCGATCTGGTACGGGGAGCGGTCAGTTTGCCGGCCGCGCGTTCAACCAGTCAGTCGCTTCGTCCACGGAATGCACGAAACGGATCGCAGTGTGATGGGCGTGCTCGCGAGCCAATTCCGCGAAGCGTTCGCCGTACGATGAAAAATCCTGGATGACCAGGGCCACGGGAATCTGGTAGTTGGTGAACTTCTGGAAGAGTTCACCGGCCAGGCCCGTGGCGAGCCGGAAGAAGTCCGGTGACACGTCTTGCTCCGTGAGTACCAATCCGCCGGAGCCGAAGCTCGCGGCGAGGACGTCGGAGATATCCTGCCGCGAACCGATCACGAGGGATCGGTCCGCGGCGAAGATGATGGAGCGTGTGGACGACATGACGCCTTACTGGCAGGCCTCGCAGTATTCCGGGTTCTCCAGCGAGCAGAACACGGCTGCCGTGGCCTCTTCCTGATCTGCAACAGGCGCAGGCTTCGCGACCGGTGCTGCCGAGACCGTGGTCTTGGCGATCTTGGTGGCCGGGCGCGAACGCAAGTAGTACGTGGTCTTGATGCCTGACTTCCACGCGTACATGTACATGGAGCTGAGCTGCCCGATGTTCGGGTTTTCCATGAACAGGTTCAGCGACTGGCTCTGGTCGATGTACGCACCGCGCGCGGCGCCCAGATCGATCAGTGCCTTCTGCGGCAGTTCCCACACGGTGCGGTAGATGGTGCGCAGGCGCTCCGGAATCGCACTGATGCCCTGGATGGAACCTTCGGCCAGCTTGATGGCATCGCGCACGTCGGCGGTCCACAGGCCCAGCGTCTTCAGCTCTTCCACCAGGTAGCGGTTCACTACGAGGAAGTCGCCCGACAGCGTTTCGCGCTTGAACAGGTTGCTCACCTGCGGCTCGATGCATTCGTAGCAACCGGCAATCGACGCGATGGTCGCCGTCGGTGCGATGGCAATCAGTAGCGAGTTGCGCAGGCCCTTGTCCTTGATCGACTCACGCAGTTCGTCCCAGCGTGCCTTGTCGGTGGGCGTGGCATTCGACCAATAATCGAACTGCAGCTCACCGTTGGCCGCGCGGCTTTCGGCAAAGCCCGGGTGTGCACCGTTCTCCGCGGCCAGCTCGTTCGACTGCCACAGCGCGTTGTAATAGATCTCTTCGGCGATGCGCGTAGAAAGCATCAACGCTTCAGCCGAATCGAACGGCAGGCGCAGTTTGAAGAACACATCCTGCATGCCCATCACGCCCAGGCCCACCGGACGCCACTTGTTGTTGGCGACCTTGGCGGTGTCGATCGGGTAGAAGTTGAGATCGATGACGCGATCAAGCTGGCGCACGGCGGTACGCACCGTGGCGGCGAGCTTGTCGAAATCGAACTGGCCGTCCACTACGTGGCGCGACAGATTCACCGAGCCCAGGTTGCACACTGCCGTTTCATCGGCATTAGTGACTTCCAGGATTTCAGTGCACAGGTTCGACAGGTGGATGACGTTTTCCGGCTTCGCCGTCTGGTTGCTGGTGGCGTTGCTGCGGTCCTTGAAGGTCATCCAACCGTTACCGGTCTGCGCCAGCGTGCGCAGCATGCGGGCGTACAGCTCGCGCGCCTTGACCTTCTTGGTGGCGAGGCCTGCGGCCTCCGCTTCACGGTAGGCCTTCTCGAACGTCTCGCCCCAGCTGTCGACAAAGTGCGGCACGACCTTGGGATCGAACAGCGACCACTCGCCGTCGGTCTCCACGCGGCGCATGAACTCGTCTGGGATCCAGTTGGCCAGGTTGAGGTTGTGCGTGCGGCGGGCATCGTCGCCCGTGTTGTCGCGCAGCTCGAGGAACTCTTCGATATCGCCGTGCCACGGCTCCAGGTACACGCAGGCAGCGCCCTTGCGCTTGCCGCCCTGGTTCACCGCCGCCACGGAGGCGTCCAGCGTCTTCAGCCACGGCACCAGGCCGTTGGAGTGGCCGTTGGTGCCCTTGATCAGCGAGCCGCGCGAACGCACGCGCGAGTACGCCAGGCCGATGCCGCCAGCGAACTTGCTGAGCTTGGCCACGTCGCCGTACTTCTCGTAGATCGACTCCAGCGAGTCGGCCGGCGAGTCGAGCAGGAAGCACGAGCTGAGCTGTTCGTGCGCGGTACCCGCGTTGAACAGAGTCGGCGAGCTGGCGATGTACTCCAGCGAGGACAGCAGGCGGTACAGCTCCAGCGTTTCGCCGATCTCGTTGCCGCCGAGCGCGCAGGCAATGCGCATGAAGAAATGCTGGGGCGTCTCGATGACCTTGCGCAGCTGCGGATGGCGCAGCAGGTAGCGGTCATAGACGGTGCGCAGGCCGAAGTACTCGAAGCGGCGCGTGGCGAGCGGATCGATCGCGTCGTTGAGCTTGCGCGAATTGGCGGAAACGAAGTCGCGCAGGCGTTCGTTGAGGATGCCCAGTTCCGAGCCGCGCGCGATGGACTGCGAGAAGCTCTGGATTTCCTGGCCGCTCACTTCCTTGTCGACAAACGCGCCCAGCAGGCGCGCGGCGAGCTGGCCGTACTCGGGTTCCTCGGCGGTGAGGGCGGCCGAGGTGCGGATGGACAGCTGATCCAGTTCCAGCGTGGTGGCGCCGTCGTACAGGCCGCCGATGGTCTTGAGCGCCACGCGCATCGGGTCGACCGCATGCAGACCTTCCGCGCTACGGGTAACGGCGCGGACGATCTTGTTCACGTCCACCACTTCCTGGCGGCCGTTGCGCTTGGTCACGCGCATCTGGCCGGGGTTGTGGGGTGGGGTCAGGGCAAAGGGGGTATCCGTGCGCGGCGCTTCGGCCACGGCGGTGTCGGCAGAGAAAGCAGAGGTGTCGGCGCGCTCGTCTTCACGCTCGCGGCCAGTGGTATCAATAGGTTGCATGGCGACTTCGCTCCAAGCTTGGTCATCAACTGCCTGCTCGCGCGCGCAGGGCTGAGTAAATGAAGGTGAAGTCTCGCGGACGGTCGAGCGGCAGGGCAGGCGCCCCGCGCATCGACGCACTTCCCCGCGGAAGCCGTCACCCTTCACCGTGGTGCGTGGCCACGGCTGTCGGCAGGTCTTCGGACTCGTGGACATGGGTCTTTCGACCCGCCTACTCGCTCCCGCTTCCCAGCCGCTGAGGGCCAGTGCGTTGTTGGCTTTCGTTTCCACTTACCGCTGCGGGGCAGTCCCGGATTTCCACCGGATTCCCTTTTAAACCAGTCCGACCATAGGTCTGAGATTGGCACCGACGAGGCACAACATATCGGGCTACCTCGGGCCGGTCAACCCAATAGATTGTGGATTGAGCGTGGATAAGCCGGAAAACTTCAGGAGGGGGGCGGAGTTAGGAAATGCTAGGAAATTTTCAGGCGACCGTGGGTTGCCGCAGGGGGTGAAGAACACCTAATGGCACGTGGCGTCTGCGGTGAGTGGCAGGTGGTCTCAAGGGTCAGTGAGAATCGATGGACGATGGTTCGGTACGGCCCTGATGCAGCGAAGCATGTTGCGGATCTTCCAATCCGCAAGGCAAGCTCCCGGCTCGCCATCCGGCTACCAGACAAATCGAGGCCAGAGGCTATGGGGCACCCGCTGTTGCTCGTCCAGCTTGTTGTGATCATCGTGGCGGCGCGGCTGGTTGCGGCCATCGCCCGTCGCTTCGGTCAGCCGGCCGTGGTGGGCGAGATGCTGGCGGGGCTGGCGCTCGGCCCCATCGTGTTTGGCGCCATCGCGCCCACGTGGCAGCAGCGACTGTTTCCGGCGGACAGCCTGGGCAACCTGCAGAGCCTGAGTACGCTGGGCCTGGTCCTTTTTATGGTGGTAGTCGGTGCGGAGTTGCGTGTGCCGGCTAGTGCACGCGGCGGTTTGCTGCGGCCGGCCGCATGGATCGGCGGCATCTCGGTCGTGCTGCCGATGGCGCTCGCCCTGGGTATCGCACCGCTGCTGTATGCGGACTACGCGCCGCCAGGCATCACTAAGACGGCCTTCGCGCTGTTCTTCGCTACTGCCTGCGCCATCACCGCGTTGCCGGTGATGGCGCGCATCGTGAAGGAGCGCGGCCTCACCGACAGTCTGCCGGGGCGATTGGGCATTGCCGCGGCCGCCGTGGTCGATGTGCTTGCGTGGATCATGTTGGCCTGTGTGGTGGCATTGATCAGCGCGCACGGTGACTGGGCACCGTTCTGGCGCACCGTGATGGGTCTGGTACTGCTGCTCGTGTTGACGTGGTTTGTGCTGCGTCCGCTATGCGCGCGGTTGCTGACGCGTCACGCCCCAGAAGGCAATGCGAACGCTGCGGTGCTCGCTTTCCTTCTGGCGGGAGCCTTTGGTTGCGCGGCCATCACTGAGTGGCTCAACTTGCACGCCGTGTTCGGTGCCTTCCTGTTCGGCGTGTGCCTGCCGCGCGACGACCGCTTGCTGCACAAGCTGATCGAGCGCGTGGAGCACGTGACAGTGGCGACGCTGGTGCCTGTGTTCTTCGTGCTGGCGGGCCTGAGCACCAGTGCGCAGGTGCTCACGGGCGGCGCAGGTGTGGCGTTGCTCCTGGTGCTCGCTGTTGCCGTTTTGGGCAAGCTGCTGGGCGGCACGGCGGGAGCGCGCATCGCCGGGCAGAGCTGGCGCGACAGTTTCACCATCGGCTCGCTGATGAATGCGCGCGGGATGATGGAGCTGATTGTCATCAAGGTGGGCCTTGATGCCGGCGTCATCAACACCGCGATGTTCACCATCCTGCTGGTGATGGCCATCGTGACTACGATGATGACGACGCCGATGGTGATGGCATCGTACGGGCGGCCGCGACACGGAACGGCGGTTGCGTCAAATCGCTGACCAACCGCATCGCCTGGCCGTCAGCTCACCGTTAGTGGCTGTCGAGCGCCGTCGCTAGGTAGTGGTTACCAGATCCGCACCCGATCCTTCGGATCGAGGTACAGCTTGTCGCCCGACTGTACGTCGAACGCCTGATACCACGCATCGATGTTGCGCACCGGTCCGTTGACGCGGAATGCTCGCGGCGAGTGCGGGTCGCTGGTCACCTGGCGGCGGATGGCGTCGTCGGTGAGTTTGCCGCGCCACGCCTGCGCCCAGCCCAGGAACACACGCTGGTCGCCGGTCAGGCCGTCGATCACCGGTGCGGGCTTGCCATGCAGTGAGGCATGGTAGGCGTCGAGCGCGAGGGTGAGTCCACCGAGGTCGGCGATGTTCTCGCCCATGGACAGGTTGCCGTTGATGTGCACGCCGGGCAGCGGCTCGAAAGCGTCGTACTGCGCGCCGAGTTTCTTCGCGCGCTCCTCGAAGGCCTTTGCATCGGCGGGCGTCCACCAGTCGCGCAGCGCACCGCTCGCGTCGATCTTGCGGCCTTCGTCGTCGAAGCCGTGCGTGAGCTCGTGACCAATGAAGCCGCCGATAGCGCCATAGTTGATGGCGGGGTCAGCGTTGGGATCGAAGATCGGGGGTTGCAGGATGGCGGCAGGAAAGACGATGTCGCGCAGCGTGCCGTTATAGGCATCGTTGGTCTGCGGCGTCATGCTCCAGTCGCTGCGGTCGACCGGCTTGTCCAGACGATTCACGTAGAACGACCAGTCGGCTTGCGCCGCGCGCAGCACGTTGCCGGCTAGGTCGTCACCTTGGATGGCGACGTCGGTGTAGTCACGTGGATGGTCGGGGTAGCCGACTTTGATGGTGTAGGTGTCGAGCTTCTTCAGCGCTTCTTTGCGTGTTTCCGGTCCCATCCAGTCGAGCTTCTCGATGCGTACGTGATAGGCCGCCTTCAGGTTGCCGACGAGTTGCTCGATCTTCACCTTGGACGCGGCAGGGAAATACGTGTCTGTGTAGAGCTGGCCCACCGCCCAGCCGAGATTACCGAAGCAATAAAGGCGTTCGCCTACCTCGCAATCGCCTCCCGACACGGCATGCACACCGCGCTTCCAGCGCGCTTCGATCTGCTGTTGGCCGGCCAGCGTTTTGTTGTGCATCTCGAAGTACGCTTGCTGGAACGGATCCGAGAGGTAATAGGCGGCGTTGTCCGCGATGCGCGTGGCCTGCCAGGCCTGGATCGTCGTGACGGGCGTCTTCGCATACAGCGCGGTCAACTTCGGGAAGGCGGTCTTCTCCATCACGACCACGTGCGCCTGCTTTCCGAGTTGCGCCGCCTTGAAGAAATCGCTCCAGGCGAACCCGGGCGCGAGCTTTTGCAGATCACTGACGCTCATCGGGTTGTACATGGCCACCGGATCGCGCTGCTCGACTTTGCTGATGCTCGCCTGCGCGATGGCCGTCTCGAACGCCACCACGTCCTTCGCCGCGGCATCGGGTTGCGGCCAGCCGGCCAGCGTGAGAAGGCGCGTGACATAAGCTTGGTAGGCAGCCTTCTGTTTCGCGAATTCCGGCTTGAGATAGTAGTCACGGTCCGGCATACCCAGGCCGGCCTGCGACACATAAACGGCGTATTGGTTGATGTCCTTCAGGTCGACATCGATGCTGATGTTGAACAGAGAACCGTCGAAATCGGTGTTGGTACGGCCCATCAGCGCGGCTTGCGCATCGCGCGTGGCAGCTTGTTTCACTGCATCGAGTTGTGGGGCGATCGGTTTTGCGCCCAGCGCGTCGAGGTGGGTCTGGTCCATGAAAGAGTGGTAGAACATCCCGACTTTGCTTTGGAGCGTCGCGTCGCCGGCCTTGCCCTGTGCCGCTGCTTCCATCAGGTCATGCAGCCGTTGCTCGGTGAGATCGGTCATCGCCAGTCGCAAGCTGACGGCCGGTTTGTCGGCGGGAATCGGCGTGTGGTCCAGCCAGGTGCCGTTGGCGTAGCGGAAGAAGTCGTTGCCGGGTTTGACCGAGGTATCGCCGCCCGCCTGGTCGAAGCCCCACGCGCCATAGTGCGGCTTGCCCGTCGATGCGTCGGCCGCATGGGCCGTGCCGAACGCCAGCGCACACGCGCATGCCGCTGCCAGAATCCTGCTGACCATACGACCCTCCCGCCCGAATGATGGTCCCCGGATACTGGCACGCTGGCGGGGAGGGGACAGTGCTGGAAGTTGTGCCCGCAACAAACGCGAACGGCCCGGCAGGGCCGGGCCGTTCGGGCGTTATCGCGTGAGCGATTACTTGGTGCGCTGCTTGTGGATGCGCTTGCTGTCCTGATTCAGCGATTTGTTGAGGTTCTTATCTTCCTGCTTGGTCAGGTGGCCGCCGTGTTCGGCTTCGTCACGGCTTTCACGGGCGGCGATGTTGGAATCCTGCTTTTCGTCACGGGCGGCTTGCTTGGCGTTGAGCTGGCCATCGGCCACGCCGGCCTGGACGCGGTTCTGCTGATTATCCAGGCGCTGGTTCACTTCGCTGACGCGGGGATGACCCGGAATGTCGTTGGGGTTGGTGGCCTGCGCCATGGCTCCGGCGCTGGCGAGGGCGGCGACCATGCCGAAAGCGATCAGGCTGAAACGTGACGTCATAAGGTTCTTCATGGGCTTCGGTCCTCATTGTTCCGACAGGTTTTTAATAGGTGTCACAACCCCTGGGCTTGCGCCCACTGCATGTGGTGTGTGTGACCCCTGTAGGTCATCCGGTGGATGGATGACTCATGCCGGAGAACGAGGCGCCCGCAAGGCGGTTGACGCATGCGGTGCGCGTTGTCGAATCCATTCAGCCGCAAGCGAGCTTGCTTAGGCTTGGCGTAAGCCTGCTGTTACGCATTTGAAAAATACGCACCCGCATGCGTGTTGTTGCACTGCGGAATCAGGCCGGTTCTTCGGTCAGCCTACGCAAGTTGACCAGGCCGTCCTCAAAGTCTTTGCCGACCATCTTGTCGATGTTGAATACCAGGCCCATCAGCTTGCTCATGAAGTTGGCGCGGCCTTGCATGGACCAGGTGATACGCGTTGCGGCGCCCTGTGGGTCGAGCACGAAATCGGCGATGTTGCTTGCCTTGAACGGGGTGAAGAATTCCAGCTGTAGGCGCACGTGCGAGGATGGCGTGGATTGGCTGATCTCCATGCGCCCACTGCCGATGTTCTTGTTGCCGTTCCAGCCATAGGCGGCGCCGGGGCCTGACGACGGTCCCTCAAAGCTGCGCTGCATGTCGGGGTCCTTTTTCTCGTACGGCGACCATGACTGCCAGCGATGCAAATCGTTGATGAGCGGAAAGATGCGTTCGGGCGTTGCCTGGATGGTGGCCGAGCGTTCGATGCGGAATTGATCCGGGCGCATGGCGGCCACGATCAGCACAACGGCGATGACGGCCACGATAATGATGAGTGCGATGAACATCGTCTGTTTCCTTGATGCGATGGCGGTGGTTGAAATGTCAGGCTTCGACGGGTTCGGAAGGAACCATGTGCAGGTAGGGCGCGGCCTCACGTAGCACACGTGCATACGATGGGCGCTGCATCAAGCGAAGCAGGTAGGCCGCCGTGAGCGGGTGCTCGTCTTCCAGCGGTATCACGAAGTTGGCATAGAACAGCGCGGGCGACGCCGCGCAATCGGCCATGCTGTAGTGCTCGCCGGCGCCCCACTGGCGCTTGCCGTCATCGCGCTCGAACTCGCGTTCGATCAAGTCCAGCGCAGAGCGCAGCTTCTCTCGTGCCTGCGCTACGCCGTAGTGATCGTGCTGACCATCGGGACGTAGCCGGTCGGTGATCACCTTCTGCATCGGCTCGGCGACATACTGGTCGTAGAAGCGGTCGCGGAAGCGCACTTCACGCGCCTCGTCGGGATCCTCGGGAACTAGCGCGACCTTGCCGGGATAATGCCGCGCAAGATATTCGATGATGATGCTGGACTCTGGCACCAGGCAGCCCCGCGTGTGGTCGTTGAGCACGGGAAATTTGCCGATCGGCCACAGCGCGTAGAACGCGGCGCGTTGCGTGTCGTCTGCGAGATCCACCAAGTGGGAATCGAAGGGTGTGTCGTTCTCGTACAGCGCGATCAGCGCCTTGTGGCAATAGGCTGCCAGCGGATGCATGTAGAGCGTGAGTGACATGGTCGTATTCCGTGCTCAGTGGGTGGGCGCAGCGAGCGCGACTTTGCCGGAAGTACGGTCGAACTTGCCGCGCCAGGTGGATAGCCCGCCGAAGTGGTCAGCCTCGAAACTGGGATAGGTATGTGCGGGGTCGATGACATAGGTGGCGGCAGCGGCATGTGCCGTACCAGCGGCGAGCAGGAGCAGCAGAGCGCTGGCGGGGGCGGTGGGCGTGCGGTCGGGCAGGGACATCGTCAACTCCTTGGGCGGGGAAACGGGCGCCTTTTTTTGGCGCGCATATCCTCATGACGAACGGGGTCGCCGGATTTCGACATTCCTTTTTTCCGGCTGCGGTAGGCTCTGCGCATTCCTTGCCGGAGACAGCTGCCATGCGTGCACCAGCAGGTTCAGTCGTCGGGTTGTGTTCCGCATCGGCCACCTTGTGCGCGATGGGGATGGCTTTTCTGGGCTATTGGGGCGTACACGAGCCGGTGCCGTGGCGGGGGCTGGATGTGGCGGTGATCGTGTTGGCCTTTGTTGGGTTTGGGTTGCTGGCGTCGGTGCCGTGGATTGTGACTACGCCGGTGAGTGAGGAGAGCGGGGAGCGCATTGGGGCGGCGCGGCGGGCGTTTGCGGGTGGGGTGGTGGTGATTTGGTTGGCGGCGGTGTTGGCGATTATTGGTTAGGGGTGTCTCAGTTCTTGTCCCTCGCTGCTTTGGGGAGAGGGTTGGGGTGAGGGGTGGGTGCTCGCCTCGCTGTTTCTTCTTTGCCGTCGTCCAGATGTGGCTCGGTTGTCGCGATATCGCGAACTGGCTCGCCTGCGGCGGGCTTTCGCCCTCCTGCCGGAGGGCGAGTCACTTTTCTTTGCATGCCCAAAGAAAAGTAACCCAAAGAAAGGGCACCCCCACTTGGCGCTGGCCGGTGAAACCGGCCAGTTCGTGAGGGGTGGCCGGGCTTTTCGACAGGGCTCCTGCCCTGGCGAAAAGGGATCGGCATCCATGCCGATCCCCCTGCGGGCCTGATCGTCCACCCCTCACCGCCGCACAGGGGGCCTGGTAGATCAAAAGCTGTAAGCAGATGGCTCGTGCAGCTAAAGCTGCACATCGCCGATGCGGAGAGGACTTGAAGCGGGTTTCGCTTTCCGATCGCTGGGGCTAGATAAAGCGCGCGCTACGCTTCCCGACCGATGTGGAGCGCTCGCAACCTAACGGCATGACCTTTCTCTTCTGCTTTGACTATGTGCCTTAGAGCAGGAGCGAACCGTTCTGCCGCGATGCGATGTGCAGCTTCGCTGCACGAGCCGTCTACTTACAGCTTTTGACCGTCCAGGGCCCCGTATGAGGCGGCGGGCGGGTGGAGAAAAGGCCCGCAGGGGAATCGGCATGGATGCCGATTCCTTTTCGTCGGGGCAGGAGCCCCGTCGAAAAGCCCGGAACCCGCACGCGTACCTGGAGGGCTTTAGCCCGATAGGCAACTCATCCGGGGCGCCCTTTCTTTGGGTTACTTTTCTTTGGGCAAGCAAAGAAAAGTGACTCGGCCTCCGGCAGGAGGTCGAAACGCCCGCTGCGTAAGCGGCCAGGTCGCAGTAACGCACGAGGCGACCACTAACCACTGACACCAAAGTACGACTAGCTCCGCCGCTTCAAATTACTTCCGGCTATTACCGCTATTGCGGAGTGCGCCAGGTTGCGAAACCAAAATCTCACCCCTCCAAGCCCTACGCCGCCGGCCTCAACTCCGTCAAATCCAGCTTCGCTCGCGTAAGCGGCGCCAGCGCCAGCGCCGCGGCAGGCGAGGGCAACACCAGTTCACGACTAGCGCGCCCCAGCGGCGCGTACTGCTCGCTCCAATGGATCAGCTCCATCGCGCCGGTGTGGTCTTCCACCAGTACGGTGCAATGTTCTACCCAGTCGCCGTCGTTGAGGTACAACACGCCATCCATATCGCGCACGTGGCCGAAGTGGATGTGGCCGCAGATATGGCCGTCGAAACCGCGCTCGCGGGCGTCGTTTGCCACGCGTTCCTCGTAGGCGCGGATATAGGCCAGGGCTTTGCCGATATGCGATTTCACGATGATCGATAGCGGCAGATAGGGCAGCTCCAGGCGGCTGCGCATCGCGTGGACCCGTCGATTGGTCCAGCAGATGAAGCGATGCATCACTTCCCCCAAGTGCACCATCCATGTGCGCCCGACTTGCTCCGGATCGAATTCGTCGCCGTGGCTGACGTGGTAGCGACGGCCGTCGGCGCCTTCGTGCACCGCATCCAGCTGGATCTTTACGCCGCCGAAACTCTGGCCGGCTAATCCGCGCACCGGTGCGTCATGGTTGCCGGGGATGTAGATGACCTCGACGCCTCGGCGGGCAAGGTCCAGCACTTCCGCGATGACCGCGCCGTGGTCGGCGTGCCACCAGGTGCGTCGCGCCAGTGCTTCCATGTCGATGATGTCGCCGACGAGGTACAGCTTTTCGCAACGCAGTTTGCGTAGGAAGTCGAGCAGGTATCGAGCCTTGCAGTCGGGCGTGCCCAGATGCACGTCAGAGATGAAGGCGCTGCGGCAGTGAAAGGTCGCCATGACAGTCTCTCCCGGTGGTTACCGGGATGCCAGAATGCCGTGTCTACGTCACCGTGGGATGGCGGGAAGATTGCAGTGTGGTTTCCGCGCAAGCCCCGCGATTTTCCCTATGGGAGCGATACGTCAGTCGGCGAGCATCGCCAGGGCGGTCGGCACCGCCGCTTCTGTCCACAACGCGTACTGCGCGGCGGATGGGTGCAAGCCATCGTCCGCCAACAGTGCGGGGTGCTGGCGGGAAATGCCGGTGATGTCGACGAAGTACGCGCCATGGCGCTCCGTTTCGTCGCGGGCGATAGTGTTATAGACGTCCAGTTCGTCGGCGATGCGCAGCACGTCGCGGCCGCTGCCGTGGGCAAACGGCGTAACGCCCCAGTCGGGAATGGACAGCACCAACACGCGCTCAGCACGCTGACCGGCCAGGCTGATGGCGCGGTCGAGCATGCGCCGGAACTCGTCGCGATAGTCGTCGGCGCTGCGCCCGCGGTACTGGTTGTTCACGCCGATCAGCAGGCTGACCAGATCGTAGGGTGGCGTGAACGTGGCGGTGTCCATGGCGGCAGACAGCTCGTCCGTGGTCCAGCCGGTGGTGGCGACGATGGTCGGGTCGTCCAGCGCCACCTTTTCGCGGCGCAGGCGCACGGCCAACTGCACCGGCCAGCGACCGGCTTCGGGTACCCCTTCGCCGATGGAATACGAATCGCCTAGTGCGAGATAGCGCCGCACGCGTCAGGCAACCGCAGCCGCGCGCGGCTTCTGCGTCCGGGCCATACCGGAAAGCACGCGCTCGATGCGTTCGAACACTTCGCGCAACTGCTCCGGCGGTGGCAGCAGGGTCAGGCGCAGGTGGCGGCTGTGCGGCACGTTGAAGCTGCTGCCAGGCACCACCAGCACGGATTCCTCCTCCAGCAGGCGCAGCGCGAAGGCGTTGTCGTCGAAATCGGCGATGCGATCGGCGCGCACCCGGGGGAACGCATACAGCGCACCCGCTGGCGACACCAGATCGAGGAACTGGCTGGCCGCGACACCGTCCAGCACGGCGCGGCGCGCCTCGTGCAGGCGGCCGCCCGGCGCGGTGAGCGCGTTGATGGTCGGCGCGGATTCCAGCGCGGGGCGCACGGCCCATTGCGCGGTGACGTTGGCGCACAGGCGCAGCGCGGCCAGCAACTGCAGGGCGTCGCGATAGTCCGCGGTGCGCGAAGGATCGCCCGAGAGGCTCATCCAGCCCACGCGGTAACCGCAGGCGCGATGCACCTTGCTCAGGCCGCCGAAGCTCACGCAGGGCACGTCGCCGGCGACAGATGCCAGCGGCTGGAAGGTGGTGCCGTCGTAGAGGATCTCGTCGTAGATCTCGTCGCTGAGCAACAGCAGACGGTGACGTGCGGCGATCTCGACAATGCGTTCCAGCAGCTCGCGCGGATACACCGCGCCGGTCGGATTGTTCGGGTTGATCAGCACCAGGGCGCGGGTGCGCGGGGTGATCAGCGATTCGATTTCTTCCGGGTCGGGCAGATGGCCGTTTTCCGCCAGGCAGCGGTAATAGCGTGGCTTGCCGTCGTTGAGGATGGTGGCGGCGCTCCACAGCGGATAGTCCGGGCTGGGCAGCAGCACCTCGTCACCCGGTTGCAGCAGGGCGCGCAGGCTCAGGTCGATCAGCTCGCTGACGCCGTTGCCCACGAAGATGCGTTCCACTTCCACGCCGCGCGCGCCACGCTGGCGTTGCTGGGCGGCGATGGCCTCGCGGGCTTCTTCCAGGCCCTGCTCGTGGCCGTAGGCTTCACTGTCGTGCAGGTGGCGGGCAATGGCTTCGCGCAGGTGGGCCGGGGTTTCGAAACCGTAGCGGCCGGGGTTGCCGATATTGAGCTTGATAATCGGCAGGCCAGCGGCCTCCAGCTCACGGGATCGCCGGGTAAGGGCGCCGCGGATTTCATAGCGCACGTCCGCCAGGTGCGCACTGGGTTTGATCGAGGCCAACGCAAGCGTCCTTCGTCTTGATGTTGTTGCGGCGCAAGAAAGCGGCCGTCAACCCGATGCTAACAGCGTCCCCGCGTGGGGTGGGAGTCAAAAAGCTCCGTTTGTCGGGCTTTTTTGGGGCCGGACATCCCTGGGGGTGTTTTGCATCATCAATGTGGAATGAAACAGAGCATCCCAAGGCATAATGAGTGCCCATGATGGCCCCCGAAATCATCGAACGACTGCGCCGCATCGGCTGGCGTGGCGAGACCCTTCCCTCCGAGGGCAGGCAGTTGGCCCGCGTGGTCGCCCAACACCGCGCAGGCTACGAACTGCACGATGGCGAACACCTGTTCGGCGCCCAGCCGGCCGGTCACTTCCTCAAGCGCAGCCTGGACCCGGCCGATCGGCCATCGGTGGGCGACTTCGTGGAAATCGAGGCCGGCAAGCCCCCGCACATCGTGCAGGTGCAGCCGCGGCGGACCGTCCTTTCCCGGGCGGCGGCCGGCGAGCGTTACGAGCGCCAGATCATCGCCACCAACATCGACTACGTGCTGGTGCTAACCGGCCTGGATGGTGACTTCAATCCGGCGCGCATCGAGCGCTACCTGTCGCTTACCGAAGGCTCGGGCGCCCAGCCCGTGGTGCTGCTGAGCAAGCTCGACACCCGCGAGGATGCAGTTGAACTGCTGGCGGCGCTGCAAGCACGCCTGCCGCAGGGCACACCGATCCACGCCATCAATGGCAAGGACCCGGCCAGCATCGACGTGCTGCTGCCCTACCTGCAGCCTGGCGACAGCGCCGTGCTGGTGGGTTCGTCCGGCGCGGGCAAATCCACACTTACCAATACGTTGCTCGGCACCGAGAGGATGGCGACCAGCGCCGTGCGCGGTCACGACAGCCGTGGCCGTCACACCACCACGTACCGGGCGCTGCTGCAGCTACCTAGCGGCGGCTGTCTGATCGACACCCCCGGCATGCGCGAGCTCAAGCTCACCGGCGAGGAAAACCTGGATCTGTTTGCCGACATCGACCAACTGGCCGAGCAATGCCGGTTCGCCGACTGCGGCCATGGCAGCGAGCCGGGCTGCGCCGTGCAGGCGGCGCTGGACAGTGGCGACCTGTCCGCCGAGCGCTGGCGCAACTACCTGAAACTGCGCGACGAGCGCGAAGAGCAGGCGACTACGCTGGAAGCCAAGCTGCGCAGGCAGCGCGGTGGGCGGCCGGCAGCCAAGCCACATGCCAATCGCCATTCGCGTGATCGGGAATGACTGGAGAGCCTCGCGAACAACCACTCGGCACTTTCATCGGGGACTTGGGAATGCAGCGACTTTCGTCGCAGGTCATGACGGCCTTCTATAACAAGGTGTTTCCCGCATGCTGGTACGGGTTTTTGTTGTTGTCGGGGCTTCTTGTCGCCAACCATGCGATATCGACGCGCCAGCCGGCAGTACTGCTGGCCTTGGCTTTCCCCGCATTCATGGTCCTGATCAGCATCGTGTTGGCAAAGTACGAGGTGTTCGTCAGTCATATGGATGATGTGTGGTTGGATGGGGATCAATTGCGGGTGTGGACCAAGGGTGGACAGTTGCTTGTGCCGATAGCCAATGTGGTCAAGGCGGAACTCAGTACCGGCGCGAAGTCACCGCCGACCGTGGCCCTTCAGCTTAGACGGGAGTCCGCGCGGTTAGGCCAGTGCATTCACTTCGTTCCCCGTGGTGAGGGCGGATATTTCAGCCCCTTCGAAGCGGATCCGGTTGTTGCCGAACTGCTCCAGCGCATCGCGGCCGCATCTGCGCAGAGGTCTGCATGAATCACCACGGCGCGGCCTTCCCCCCCGAACTGCAACGCTACGCCGACCTCGACCAGCGCCTGCTGGCGGCGGTGAAAGGCATCCGTATCCTGCCCACGGTGGCATGGCCGGCCTCGCTGGAAGACCGCATGATCGCGGCCTATGCCAAAGGCCAGTTCACCCTGCCGGAGGTGAACTACCACGTGCCTGACCTCTCGGCCGAGCGCGCCGAACTGGCTGCGATCGAGCGTGAGGCGGGCTATGACGACCCGCTGGGCGAGTACCTGTGCCGCACCGCCGAGTCATGGCGCATCGCGGCTGAAATGCTCGAAGCGGTGGGCACTGATCAAGTGACGGCGCCGTCCATCGTGCTGTATGGCCGCCCCGGCGACGTGATTCCCGGCAGTGACCGCAGCAACCTCGATGCGGCGCGCTACTTCGTTGAGCTATCGGACGAACTGGGTTCGGACCTGATCGCGGACGACGTGAACGTGGCGATTTCCGCCGACGAACTGCGCGCGGACTTGAGCAAGACGCTGGATGATTTCTTCGGCGAGCCGTTGATTTCCGTGGAAGTGGATCCGGAACTCACCGCCAAGGCCGCCGCTGGCGCCACCCGCATCCGCCTGCGCGGCGGTACGCGTTTCACTGATTACGACCGGCACCAGTTGCTGGCGCACGAGGCTCTCGTCCATTCGCTGACCGCGCTCAATGGGCGCGCGCAGCCGCTGCTCGCCTCGTTTGGGCGTACTTCGCCCCGCGTCACCGCTACCCAGGAGGGGCTGGCTGTGTTCGCCGAACTGATCTCCGGCGCCATCGATATTTCGCGGCTCAAGCGCATCAGTCTGCGCATCCTGGCGATCGACATGGCGCTGGGCGGCGCGGATTTCGTCGAGGTCTACCGGTTCTTCAGCGAGTGCGGGCAAAACCCGGCGGACAGCTTCCACTCGGCGCAGCGTGTGTTCCGCGGTGTTCCACTCACCGGCGGCGCGGCGTTCGCGAAGGACAACGTCTACCTGTCCGGCCTGCTCACCGTGCACACCTTCTTCCGCTGGGCGCTCAAGCAGCGCCGCATGGACATGTTGCGGAACCTTTTCGCCGGCAAACTGGCGCTGCACGATGTCATTAGCCTGCAACCGTATTTCGAGTCCGGCGCGATTGCTGCGCCGCGATGGCTGCCGCCGTGGATGCAACATGCTCACGGACTGGCGGGCAAGCTGGCCTTCTCCTTGTTCGTCAATCGCATACACATGGGCAAGGTGCAGGCGGAGACGTTGTCGCTGAGCCTGTAGGTTTCAAACGGTGCGAGCGCACTCTGTGCGCGCTCGCACCGTGAAGGCATCGTTGCATACCAGTTGTGTGAATCATTGCGTCACCATGCTGCACCGCACGGTCGGGAGAGAGGTGTCGCCGGTGATACCATTGCCCGATACCGCTGTTGCGGCCCCGATTCCCCATCACATTCGATCCTCTATCCCATGGCCCTTACCGAAGAACTGCGCCTCGCCGCTCTCGAGTACCACCGCCTTCCGCGCCCCGGCAAGATCAAGATCGCCGCCACCAAGCCCATGGTCACGCAGCGTGATCTGGCGCTGGCGTACTCGCCCGGCGTGGCCTATGCCTGCGAGGCCATCGTTGAAGATCCGAACGCCGCCAGTGAGATGACCGCGCGTGGCAATCTCGTCGCGGTGATCACCAACGGCACCGCCGTGCTAGGTCTGGGCGACATCGGTCCACTCGCCGGCAAGCCGGTGATGGAAGGCAAGGGCGTGCTGTTCCAGAAGTTCGCCGGCATCGATGTGTTCGACATCGAGATCAACGAGCGCGACCCGGACAAGCTGGTCGACATCATTGCCTCGCTCGAACCGACCTTCGGCGGCATCAACCTTGAGGACATCAAGGCGCCGGAGTGCTTCATCGTCGAGCGCAAGCTGCGCGAGCGCATGAAGATCCCGGTATTCCACGATGACCAGCATGGCACCGCCATCATCGTGGGCGCGGCCATCGTCAACGCGCTGGAAGTGGTCGGCAAGAAGATCGAGGACGTCAAGCTCGCCACTACCGGCGTGGGCGCCGCGGGCATCGCGTGCTTGGACATGCTGGTGGCGCTGGGCCTGAAGCCCGAGAACATCCTGGCGTTCGATCGCGAAGGCGTGCTGTATACCGGCCGCGACCAGATGGATCCGGACAAGCAGCGCTATGCGCGCGATACCGACAAGCGCACCTTGGCCGAGATCGTCGCGGGCGCGGACGTGTTCCTTGGCCTGTCCGCTGGCGGCATCCTCAAGCCGGAAATGGTCGCCACCATGGGCGACAAGCCGGTCATCCTGGCGCTGGCCAACCCCAATCCCGAGATTTCGCCGGAAGACGCCAAGAAGGTGCGCCCGGACTGCATCATCGCCACGGGCCGTTCGGACTACCCGAACCAGGTCAATAACGCGCTGTGCTTCCCGTACATTTTCCGCGGCGCGCTGGACGTTGGCGCCACGGGCATCAACGAAGCGATGAAGACCGCCTGCGTGCGCGCCATCGCCGAGCTGGCTCGCATGGAAGCCGGTGACCTCGCCAGCGCCTACGGCGGTGACATCCCGACCTTCGGTCCTGAGTACCTCATCCCGCGTCCGTTCGATCCGCGCTTGCTGGTGATGCTGGCGCCGGCGGTGGCGCAGGCCGCGATGGATTCGGGTGTCGCTATGCGTCCCATCGTGGATATGGACGCGTACAAGGAGAAGCTCGGCCAGTTCATCTATCGCACCGGCCTGCTGATGAAGCCGGTGTACGAGCGAGCGCGCGCGGACATCAAGCGTGTGGTGTACGCCGAGGGCGAGGAAGAGACCGTGCTGCGCGCAGTACAGACGGTCATCGACGAGCGCCTTGCGTTCCCGATCCTGATCGGTCGCCCGAGTGTGATCGATACACGTATCGATCGCCTTGGTCTACGTATGCGCAAGGGCGTGGATTTCGAAATCACCAACATCGACGACGATCCGCGCTTCAACGAGTACTGGCAGCAGTACCACGCACTCACCGAGCGCCGCGGCGTGTCGCCAGCGGCGGCGAAGAACCTGATGCGTTCACGGCCCACGCTCATCGCCTCACTGATGGTCGAACGGGGCGAAGCCGACGCGATGATCTGCGGTCTGGTCGGTCGCTTCCACAAGAAGCTCGGCTACATGCGCAGCATCTTCGGCCTCGATCCGGGCGTGTCGTGCACCTCGGCGATGACCGGGGTGATCAACGACCAGGGTGCGTGGTTCTTCCTCGACACGCACGTGCAGTGCGACCCCACCGCCGAGCAGATCGCTGAGGCGACGCTGCAGGCCAGCTATCGCCTGAAGCTGTTCGGCATCGAGCCGAAGATCGCGCTGCTGTCGCATTCCAACTATGGCAGCCACGAGAACGCCAGCGCGGCGAAGATGCGCAAGGTGCGCGAGA
Organism: Dyella sp. AD56; assembly: GCF_002878475.1. Taxonomy (NCBI): domain Bacteria; kingdom Pseudomonadati; phylum Pseudomonadota; class Gammaproteobacteria; order Lysobacterales; family Rhodanobacteraceae; genus Dyella; species Dyella sp. AD56. The sequence goes on along the minus strand of NZ_NRDP01000004.1, from coordinate 93,435 downwards.
TTCTCGTGCAGCGCGGCCCCAAGCTCGACATGGACGGCGAAATGCAGGCCGACACCGCATGGGACGAGGCACTGCGCTTGCGCATGTTCCCCAACACCACGCTGTCCGGTCGCGCCAACCTGTTCGTGATGCCGAATCTCGACGCGGCCAACATCACCTACAACATGGTGCGAGTGATGACTGATGGCGTGGCCATCGGTCCGATCCTGATGGGCATCAACAAGCCCGCGCACATCCTCACGCCGGCGGCGACGCCGCGTCGCGTGGTGAACATGACGGCGATTGCGGCAGTGGATGCGCAGATTCGCCAGGCGCAGAGTGAGCGTCGTAGCTGAGGGCAGGCTGGATTGATGTTTTGCGAGAACGGGGCCTTGATGGCCCCGTTTTTGTTTTTGGCGGTTTGTTTTGTTGATATGTGGGGCGTGGTCCGAAAGCGCGGTTTCGCTGCTTTTTTTCACCCTCTCCCCTCTCGGGAGAGGGTTGGGGTGGAGGGGGGCGCTCGCCTCATCGTTTCATCTTTGCCGTCATCCCGGCGTAGGCCGGGATCCAGTTTCTGTAGTAGTCGGTTGTCGCTTCGTGCGCTACTGCGATCAGGCCGCTTACGCAGCGGGTGTTTCGATCGTCTGCCGACGACGCGAAGCTAGTCCCCGTGGGACGCTCGAGTCACTTTTCTTTGTTGGCCCACGCACGCGCAGGAGCGCGTGCGAACGGCGAAGCCGGCCCGAAGGGCGAAGGGCAGGATGCCCGGAGTAAAGAAAAGTAGCCCAAAGAAATGGCCTGACAGGCCAACGCCCGCAGCATGCCGATGGGATAAGCCCGAACGCTTGAGGCGGGTTGTTGCTTGGCGACCTTCGCCTCTACACAGCGGTTACTTCGGAGCGCTTCGCAACGCGCCGTCGCGGAGAGGACTTAAAGCAGGCTTCGCTACGCTTTCCTACCGCTGGGGCAAGGTAAAAAGGTCGCTACACTTCCCGACCGCTGTGGAGAACTCGCTACATAAAGGCATCGTCCGTCTGCCTTGGCTTTGTGCCCTAGAGCAGGAGCAACGCGACCTGCCTCGATGCGATGTGCAGCGCAGCTGCACGAGCCTTCGGCTCGGCGCTTTTGACCTCCGGGCCCCCTGTGCGGCGGTGAGGGGTGGACGAGAAGGCCCGCAGGGGGATCGGCATGGATGTCGATCCCTTTTCGCCAGGGCAGGAAGCCCTGTCGAAAAGCCCGGCGACCCCTCACGAACTGGCCGGCTTCACCGGCCAGCGCCAAGTGGGGGTGCCCTTCTCTTTGGTTACTTTCTCTTGGGCATGCAAGAGAAAGTGACTCGGCCTCCGGCAGGAGGGCGGAAGCCCGCCGCAGGCGAGCCAGATCGCGACCACGCCACAACCGAGCGAAAGGACACTGGACCCCTGCCTGCGCAGGGGTGACGGTTCTTTTGAAGTACTGAGGCAAGAATGTCCCCTCACCCCAACCCTCTCCCCGAAAGGGAGAGGGAGCTAAGTGGTCGCGAAATCACAATCAAGCAAAGCAACCAATCCCATACCGCACCTCAATAAGAAAGACGCCGCAAGCAATAGTCACCCCGACCAAAGTCGAACCCACTCCCTCATCTCCATTCGCCCCCGTATTGTCTCGATCCAATTGGCGAAAAACCCCGCCGGAGCTACACTCGGAGGGTTTCCCGCCTCTCACCCGGAGGCGATCCACCTATAGCCGCGCCAAGCCCCCGGCGCCGCGGAGAGAAGCTCCCCATGGATCAGCTCGACGACATCCTTCATCAAGACCTCGACCCGACCGAAACCCAGGAATGGGTCGAATCGCTCAACGCCGTCATCAACCACGATGGCACTGAGCGTGCGCATTACCTCTTGGAGAAGATGGTCGATTCGACACGCCGGGCCGGCGGCTACCTGCCGTTCAACCCGACGACCGAATACGTCAACACCATTTCGCCGGGCAACGAAGCCAAGATGCCGGGCGACGCCGCGATGGAATGGCGCATCCGCACCCTGATTCGCTGGAACGCGATGGCGATGGTCGTGCGCGCCAACCGCAAGCCGGGCGAGCTGGGCGGCCACATCGCTAGCTTCGCGTCGTCGGCCACGCTGTACGACGTGGGCTTCAACCATTTCTGGCGCGCGCCGAGCGCGGACCACCCGGGTGACCTGGTATTCCATCAGGGCCACTCCAGCCCGGGCATCTATGCGCGTTCCTTCCTGGAAGGCCGCATTGCCGAGGAGCAGCTCGACCTGTTCCGCATGGAAGTCGCCGGCCACGGCCGCGGCCTCTCGTCGTACCCGCACCCGTGGCTGATGCCGGATTACTGGCAGGTGCCGACGGTGTCGATGGGTCTGGGTCCGATCCAGGCGATCTATCAGGCGCAGTTCTGGAAGTACCTGGAACACCGCGGCTTGGTGCCGAAGACCGACCGCAAGATCTGGTGCTTCATGGGCGATGGCGAAACCGACGAGCCCGAGTCGCTTGGCGCCATCTCGTTGGCCGGCCGCGAAGGCCTGGACAACCTGGTGTTCGTGATCAACTGCAATTTGCAGCGCCTGGACGGTCCGGTGCGCGGTAACGGCAAGATCATCCAGGAACTGGAAGGCGTGTTCCGTGGCGCAGGCTGGAATGCCATCAAGGTCATCTGGGGCAGCTACTGGGATCCGCTCCTCGCACGCGATACCAAGGGCGTGCTGCGCAAGCTGATGATGGAAACCGTCGACGGCGAGTACCAGGCATGCAAGGCCTTCGGTGGCGCGTACACGCGTGAGCACTTCTTCAATAAGTATCCCGAAACCCGCGAGATGGTCGCCAACCTGTCGGACGACGACATCTGGCGCCTCAACCGCGGTGGTCATGATCCGCACAAGGTTTACGCGGCCTACAACCAGGCCGTGAACACCAAGGGCATGCCCACGGTGATCCTCGCCAAGACGGTGAAGGGTTACGGCATGGGCGCGGCCGGTGAGTCGCAGAACCCGACGCATCAGCAGAAGAAGCTGGACGCGGACGCCGTGCGCCACTTCCGTGACCGCTTCAACATTCCGGTGACGGACGACAAACTGGCCGATGTGCCGTACTTCCACCCGGGCAAGAACTCGCCGGAAGTGGAGTACATGATGGAGCGTCGCCGCGCGTTGGGTGGCTTCCTGCCGCAGCGTCGCCGTCACGCCGACGCCAAGCTCAAGACGCCAGAACTGCAGGCGTTCGAGCAGATCACCAAGGGCACGGGCGAGCGCGAAATTTCGACCACCATGGCGTTGGTGCGCGGCATGAACCTGCTGCTGCGCGATAAGCAGATCGGCGAACGCATCGTGCCGATCGTGGCCGACGAAGCGCGTACCTTCGGTATGGAAGGCATGTTCCGCCAGATCGGCATCTACGCGCCGTTTGGTCAGAAGTACCGTCCGCAGGACGCCGACCAGCTGCTGTACTACCGCGAAGACCAGAAGGGCCAGGTGCTGCAGGAAGGCATCTCCGAGGCTGGCGGCATGGCCGCCTGGATGGCGGCGGCCACCAGCTACAGCATCAGCAACCAGGCGATGCTGCCGTTCTTCATCTACTACTCGATGTTCGGCTTCCAGCGCATCGGCGACCTGGCCTGGGCGGCAGGCGACATGCGCGCGCGTGGCTTCCTCATCGGTGGCACCGCTGGCCGCACCACGCTCAACGGCGAAGGCTTGCAGCATGAGGACGGCAGTTCGCATCTGATGGCTGGCGCGATTCCGAACGTGAAGTCGTATGACCCGACGTTCTCCTACGAAGTCGCGGTGATCCTGCAGGATGGCACCCGTCGCATGGTGCAGGAGCAGGAAGATGTCTACTACTACATCACCGTGATGAACGAGAACTACAGCCACCCCGATCTGCCGCAGGGCGTCGAGGAAGGCATCATCAAGGGCATGTACCTGTTGAAGGATGCCGGCAAGCCGAAGAAGGGCGAGCCGCGCGTGCAGCTGCTGGGTTCGGGCACCATCCTGCGCGAAGTCATCGCCGCCGCCGAGCTGTTGGAGAAGGACTTCGGTGTCACCGCCGACATCTGGTCCTGCCCGAGCTTCGTCGAGTTGCGTCGTGACGGTTTCGATGCCGAGCGCTGGAATCGCCTGCATCCGGAAGCCGAGCAGCGACTGCCGTACGTCACCGGTCTGCTGCAGGGCCATCAGGGTCCGGCCGTGGCGGCCACCGATTACGTGCGCGAGTACGCCGACCAGATCCGCGCCTTCATGCCGGACGGTATGCGCTACACCGTGCTGGGTACCGACGGCTTTGGCCGTTCGGACACGCGTGAGCACTTGCGTGGCTTCTTCGAAGTCGATCGTTACTGGATCGCGCAGGCGGCTCTTGCGGCGCTTGCGAAGGAAGGCAAGGTCAACGCCAAGGATGTTGCCCGCGCCATCAAGACCTACAAGCTGGATCCGGACAAGCCGAACCCGCAAACGGTCTGAAGCCGGTAGTGCTCATGTGTTGAAAAAGCCCGCCTTATGGCGGGCTTTTTCTTGGACGGTATCGCGAAACGCCACGCCAAGGGATGTCGATAAGCGGAAGGCTAGCCGATACAACGCGGGACGGTTCCGTCACCATAGAGCACTCCTCACCCACGGCCCGGCGTTACGTCATGGACCGCTTTGAAAGCATGGCAGTGTTCGTTGAGATCGTGCGCACCGGTAGCCTGACAGCCACCGCCGAAAGGTTAGGCCTGTCGCCAAGCATGGTTGGCAAGCACCTGAATGCGCTGGAGGCTCGCCTCGGCACAAAACTGCTTCATCGCACGACACGCCGCCACCAACTGACCGAAGCGGGCGCCCTCTATTTCGAGCGTTGCCGGGACATACTCGATCGGGTCGAGGCGGCCGATGACGATGCAGCCGCACTGCGTGGCGATCCCTCGGGGCAACTGCGCATTGCCGCACCGATCTCGTTTGGCGTGACGCAACTGGCGCCCGCCATGGCGGCGTTTCAAGCGAAGTATCCGGGTGTCGATATCGAGCTAGTGCTCACGGATGCACCCGTCGATCCGGTCGGCGACGGTATCGATCTGGCGTTTCGCATCGGGCCGCTGGCCGACTCGTCGCTGATTGCACGATCGTTGCCGCCGTACTATCGGATGGTCGTCTGCGCCTCGCCAGATTATTTGGCGAGGCGCGGCACCCCAGCAACACCGGACGATCTGCTGACGCACGATTGCCTTGGCCATACCCGTTGGGGACCGCGCCACGCATGGCGATTCGAAGGGCACGATGGCCTGCACGAAGTGCCTGTTACCTATCGGCTGCGTGTTGATAACGGTCCTGCGCTACGCGAGGCTGCGCTGGCCGGCGGCGGCATTATCCTGCAGCCGCTTGGCCTGGTGAAAACCGACCTGGAGACGGGACGCCTGCGCCGATTGCTCGAGGGCTATTCGGCGCGTGGTCGCGATTTCTACCTGCTTTACGCGCGTGACGTGGAACTACCAGCCAAGTTGCGGGCATTCGTCGAGTTCGCGCTCCATCACTTTTCGGACATGGACTCCGATGACTGAGAAGCGGCAAAAACCTCGGCCGCAACGCCCAATGCATTGTTGACCGCTGCACCGCCGGCATAAAACATCGTCTGCAGGACCGCCTCGATGATTTGCTCGCGCGATGCGCCCGCCACCAGCGCCGCTTCGATGTGCGCCCGTAGTTGCGGCAAGAGATAGCCTTGCGTCACGCAACACGCGATCACCACCAGTTCCCGCGTCGCCAGATCAAGTCCGGGACGGTCCAACACACCAGCGAACGCCCACTGCATGGTCATGGTCAGGAAATCAGGGCAGATGTCCTCACGCGATTCGGCCAATTGCTGGCCGCTATGTCCGCCATGCAGGCGTTCAAACAACGCCAGTCCGCGTGCGTAGGTCTCATCCCTGGAAAGAAGCTGCTGGGTCATGTCGATGCTCCTGATGAACCGCCGGGGTTTGGCGGGCACAGGAAGTGTGGCTCGACGGACGCTCGTCAAAAACGCGGATGCAGTGAAATGACTTCACACTCTGGGTGAGGAATCAGCCACATCGATGGCGGAATGCCTTCTCCTTGGGCAATGACGCGCAGCAATAAAAAACCCGCCTTTCGGCGGGTTCTTTCGGTCACGAGCCTTGTTCAATCGTCGTCGCGGCTGCGGAAAAGATGACGCAGCAGGAAAAACGCGCCGACGGTGCCCGCAATGATGGCCGTGGTTGCCACCGGGTGGCGGGTCACGTTGCGGCGCAGGCGGCGGTATTGGTAGTTGGCTTCATCGGCGAAATCCTCTGCGGCATGGCCGATGCGGCGAGCGTAGGTGTTGCGGCTGCGGCCGAAACGGCGGCCGGCGTCGCGGCTACGTTCCATCAATTCGTCCGCCCGGTCGGCGGCTTCGCCGGCATAGTGACGAACGCGGTCACGGACGCCGTTGACGGTGTTTTCAAGGTCATAGTGACGGCTCATGGCGTCCTCCTTGCAGTAAGGGTTCTCACGTTGCCAGCGGCGGTGTGAGCGGTGCGTAAATGATAGAGCGCACTGTTCAGCCGCGATGTCGGGAAGGGCTGAAAACACTGTGGCCGCCTGACGCAAGCGTGCGTGCAATGGCCTGCCGCACGGGTGCCAGCGTTTGGCTGGCCTGCAACAAGGCCGCGCGAACGCGACGTGCGACAGGGCGATCATCGGTGTACACCGTGACGATGGTCATGGTCGCGGCGTACATCGGCCACGTGGCGCACCGATGCATGCGCTGGTAGCGCAGAAGCAGATCCGGCGAGGCGATATCCCTTCCGTTCTTCACGGCCTGTTGGATCAATGAAGCCAGCGTATCGACACTCCGCAGGCCGAGATTGAAGCCATGCGCTGTGACCGGATGCATGCCCACCGCGGCATCTCCGATCAGAGCGAAGCGTTGGGCCGCGAAGCGGCGTGCGTACACGCCGACCAAAGGATACGCATGGCGTGTCGAGATGAGCCGCATCGCGCCGAAACGATGGTTGAAACGTCGGCCCATTTCGGCGTTGAAACTGTTGTCGTTCATGTCCATGAGTCGCCGCATGTCCTCGGGCGGTAGCGTGACCACGGTGGATGCCTCGCCGTTGCGCAGGGGCAGTAAGGCCAAGGTTTGTGCATGACCGAACCATTCCAGCGCTTCGTCGCCATGAGGTTTCTCCAGCGCCATGCGGCATACCAGCATGGTCTTGCCAAAGTCGTGCATGTCGGCGGCAATACCTGCGTCGCGCCGCAGCCGTGAGAAGCGGCTGTCAGCGGCGATCACCAGCTTCGCATTCACCTCGTTGCCGTTCGACAGGTGCAGCTGCGCGATAGAGTCGTTCAGTACGGCGCTTTCGACCGACGTACCGCATGCCAGTGTGATGCGCGGCTCGTGTTCCACGCTGGCATACGCGGCGCGGCGTATACGGTCGTTGGGGACGAGAAAGCCCAGCTCCGTATCATCCTGGCGGTACGGCGTGACGTGGAGGCCGTGCCCCACGCTGCCATTGAGCACGCGCGCGCTGCGTAGTGGAGAGATATCGGCAGGGCCGAGCCGCTGCCAGATGCCGAGGTCGCGCAGGATGCGGACGGATCGCGGTGTCAGTGCGATCTCGCGCCCGTCGAACGGCGGTTCCCGCAAGACATCCTGCGACTGCTGTTCGATGACCAGTACGCTGAGGCCTGTATCGGCGAGTGACCGGGCCACGCAAAGTCCGGCGGGGCCGGCGCCGACGATCGCGATATCCACGTTCATGGCATAGGTTGCGATGGGGAGTTATCCCATCCTAGCGCCCGCCGTTTCGGCAGCCTTGATGCGTATCAAGGCGCGCCAGGCCATACCTCGTTCGTCGTGGTGAGTGCTTTGAACTCGCGGCGCACGACATCCTGCACAGCCGCCACGCGATCCAGCCAAAGATGGCCGCGAGCGCCATGGGCCGGAATATCGCTTCCACCCGCTGGAGCGCCATCACGTGCTCCATCCATGCGCGGAAGAAGGGCGGTACATTGGCTGACATGTGCGCCCTGCATGACCTGTTGCAATGCCAGTTGCCTGATCTTAGATCGTGTCGCTGGCGCCCGTCGGTTCGATCGTCTGCGGTTCCGTTCGCAGGCTTTGCCGTTTGCGCAGGGTGGGGAACATAGCCATCCAGAGCCCCACCACCACCAGTGTGCCGATGCCGCCGATGAGGGTGGCGTTGACCGCTCCCGCCCATGCCGCAAGCAGCCCGGATTCGAATTCACCCAACTGATTCGACGTGTTGATGAAGATGGCATTGACTGCGCTGACGCGCCCACGCATGTCGTCAGGGGTGTCTAACTGCACGAGCGCGCCGCGGATCACCATGCTCACCATGTCGAACGCGCCCAGTGCGAACAATGCCGCAAGCGAAAGCCACAACACCTTGGACACAGCGAACACCAGCGTAGCTAGCCCGAAGCCAGCGACGGACGCGAACATGATCGGGCCGACGCGGCGTTCCATGCTGTGGCGGGCCAGCCACAGCGACATCAGCAGCGCGCCCACGGCAGGCGCGGCGCGCAATAGTCCCAGGCCCCAGGGGCCGGTGTGCAGGACATCCTTGGCGAAGATGGGCAGCAGTGCCGTCGCGCCACCCAGCAACACGGCGAACAGATCGAGTGAGATCACGCCGAGCACGTCGGGTCGGCGGCGAATGAAATGCACGCCGGCGAACAGTGTCGTCAGCGTGGCTGGCTCGCGCTTAGGCTGCGCCTGTTCGTAGCGCAGGTGCCCCATCAGCAGCACGGCGATCAGATACAGCACCGTGCACACGGTATAGACCGTGCCTGGGCCGGCGACATAAAGCAGGCCGCCCACGGCCGGGCCCATGATCATCGCGGCTTGGCCCGCTGATGCGTTGGCGGCCATGGCGCGCGGCAGGATCGCCGATGGAACCAACGCTGGCAGCATCGATTGCATGGCCGGGAATTCGAACGCCTTGGCCACGCCGATAACGAATATCAGCGCGAGGATCATCGTCTCCTGCGCAAGATGCATCAGGGTGATGGCCGCGAGCACCGCAATAGCCAGCATGTCCACGATCTGCCCGAACATCACGATGCGGCGCCGCTCGAACTGATCGGCCACGTGTCCGGCGGGCAAGGCCAGCATCACGGAAGGAAAGAACTGTACGAGGCCAATCAAGCCTAGATCCAGTGCGCGCCCGGTGACGGCATAGATCTGCCAGCCCACGGCGACCGACAGCATCTGAAAGCCGAAGCTCGAACAGATGCGAGCAAACCAGAATTGCACGAATGCGGGGTGTGAACGCAGCGAGTCCGCGGAAGCTTGCGCGGGGGATGGCGGCATGAGGCGATCCTTGCGGGGATCCGACCATTATCGGCAGCTGACGCCTCCAGGCAAAGCACCTCTGCTTGACATGGATGTGAACGCGCCATGCTGTTTGCCCTCCTACGGTGGAGACGGCCCCCAAGCGTGCACACGAATGCGGCCGGTATCCGCCGCATCGAGCATCGGGATTCCACCATGGGCAGCGAGACCTGAGCCCCGCTGCCCAGAGAGCTCATGCACGCTGCGTCTGTTCGGTGAAGGAGAGGGAAGGCGACGCTGCACGTGGCACGGCGTCGAGCCCGAAGAGCGGACGCAGCCAGCGTGTGCGGCGAATCACGTATTCATGCAGCACCGCGCAGCCGCCGACCGTACCCAGCAAGGTTAGTGTTGGTTCGAGCACCGGACCCAGCTTCAGCGGGATCAGCCAGTAAGCGACGGCCAGCAACACGCTTTGATGCAGGATGTACCAGGGAAACACTGCTTCGCGTGCATAGGGCAACCAGCGGAACGGACGGTTAAGGTACTGGTGACCCCAGCCCAACACGGCGGCAATAGCGCTCCACATATAGAAGAAGTGCAGTGCGCGCTCGCACAAGTGAAACGCGGCGTGCGTGGAGACGGACCAACTGCTCATGCCCATCAGATCACCCAGGCGATCCAGTACCACAAAAGTGGAGAAGCAGAAGAGCGCGATGCCCAGCGAGCGGTGCCGCAAGCGCGCCAGTTCCTGCCATAGGCCCTCATGTGTGCCGATGGCGTAACCGTAGAGGAACATCGTGGCGTAACCGGCATGGGCGTACCAGTCGTGGAACAGGGCGTGGTTCTGGGGAAAGCGGGCCGCCAACAGCAGGTTATAAGCAAACAGCGGCAAGGCGGGCAACACCAGCAGCGGCCAGCCGCGCAGGCGGTGGATAGCCGCAATGACGCGCTGCCCCGTCGACGACTCCAGCGCCGGTAGCAACACGATCAACAGCAAGGTGTAGATCCACACGTACGGCAGGTACCACAGGTGGTTCCAGGTGACGCCGAACTGCCACCCATCGAAGGCCCGGGCCGGCCAGGGGCCGCCCGTGTAATAGCGCAGCAGGAAGTGGCCAAAGCCCGGCTCCACCAGCCCGTCCGTCACACCCTGGACATAGGGTTGGAAGGGAATGACCACGGCCATGCCAAACAGCAGCGGCACCAGCAGGCGCACCGTGCGCTTCCATGCCAGTGCCGGCAAAGTCAGCCGCCCGCGAAGGAAGTGCACCGCCATGCCGGAGATCAGGAACAGCAGATCCATGCGCCAGAAGCTGGAAGCCAGCATGGGGTACTCCAGCCAGTCGCCGATGTAAGAGCTCTTGAGATGGAACTTCCAGTCGTCCGCCGGGCCGACGTAGAGCATGCCCAGGTGGTAGAGGATCAGCAGGCCGAAGGCCAGCACGCGCAGGGCGTCGATGTCGTGGCGGCGGTTCATGAGCGGAACTCCGTGGGAAAGTGCCGCGCATGCTCCGCCGCGGCCCCACCCGTGTCGCCCGCTAAGTGATTGATTGACCACAAACAGGGATGAGTGGCGAGCAGCGAGGGACGAAAAGGACGGGTTCGGTCGCCGCTCCACGTAGAATCCGGGCATGACCACCAAGCCGGCCTTCGACTACGCCCGTTTTCTACGCTGGCGCCGACCTTTCGAGATCGGCTTCTGGGTCGTCTCGATGACGATCAACACCGTATTCAATGGTGTGGTGGCGTGGTTCGACGACACGTATCGCACCCACCGGGCCGACAGCATCGAGCCGTGGATATGGGAGGCGACCAGCAGCCTGGTGATCCTGGCGCTGGTGCCCTTCGTGGTGATGGCCAGCCGCCGTTGGACGCTGCGCTTCGACAACTGGCGGCAGAACCTGAAGATCCACCTCGCGCTCAGCGTGCCGTTCTGCCTTGCGCACGTAGGCCTGATGGTCTTGCTGCGCACGATCGCCTACCGGGCCATCCTGGGTTGGCACTACAACTTCGGCAGCGACTGGCCACAGCAACTGGGGTACGAGTACCTGAAGGACGTTCGTACCTACTTCCTGTTCCTGGCCATCATCGGCGGCTATCGCCTGCTCATCCTGCGCCTGCAAGGCGAGGCCAGCCTGCTGGCGGAGCCAGACGAAGGGCCACCGGTGGAACCGGTCGACCGGCCGGAGCGTTTCCTCGTACGCAAGCTGGGCAAGGAATTCCTCGTCGCCGCGCGCGAGATCGAATGGCTGCAAGCCTCCGGTAACTACGTGAACATGCACGTTCGCGGCCGTGATTACCCGCTACGCGCCACCATGGCCGGCATCGAAGAACGCCTCGACCCTTCGCGCTTTGTGCGCGTGCACCGTAGTTATCTGGTGAACCTCGACTACCTCACCGAGATCGAACCGCTGGATACCGGCGATGCCCGACTGACCATGCGCGATGGCGCCACGCTGCCATGCAGCCGCCGCTTCCGCGTGCAACTGCGCGAACGTTTCGGCGACACGCCCGTCAGCGCGTGAGCTTCTAGCGATAGGAGACATGAAGGTTGCGTCTCCATTGGCCCTCGTTCCACTCTTAGTGCCTACCCGCCACAGGAACCCCTCCATGAAACAGCGCCTACATCTCGCCGCCAGCACGCTCGGCGCCTTGCTCGTGCTTGCGGGCTGTTCCCAATCCGGCGATCAGGCACAGGCGCCGCAGCAAGCGCCGGCGCCGGCTGACGATTCAGCCGACAAGCTCAACACCTATCACCAGCTCCAGCGCATCGGCAACGACGAGATGGCGGTGACGATGGGCAAGGAAATCCTCAGTCGCTACCCCAACAGCGATGCTGCCAAGGAAGTGCAGCAGAGCCTGCCGGCGATCGAGCAGCGTTATAAGGAAAACAGCGAAAAGAATCGCTTGGCCGGCCTGTGGCTGTACCAGGTTTCGCCGATGGAAGGCGGCACGCAATCTACCGCCACTATCTACACCAGCAAGCCTTCGGGTGAGGAGCGCGTGCGCCTGGTGCTGCGCCGTCATACCGAGTGGGGGCAGAACGCCTTCCTGTTCAATGGCGGCCCACACGGTTTTGTGTGCAAGGGCGTGTGCTCGATCAAGGCCACTTTCGACGGCAAGCCGGGTACGATCGCCGCGTTCGCACCGACCACCGGCGAACCCGCGCTTCTTTTCAAGGACGACAAGGGCTTCATCGCCCAGTTGGAGAAGGCCAAGAAGATCACCATGGACGTGACGCTTCAGGACGGTGAGAAGAAGCAAACGCTGGTGTTCGAAACGGGCGGCTTCGACCCGATCAAGTGGCAGGCCGTCGCTAAGTCGCCCGCCAAAAAGAAATAACGTGCACCCGCACGGAGCTCATGCGTTTGTACGTCCAGCACTTATGGAGATGACATTCATGGCAGCCAAACATCTTCTTGCCGCCGTCGCTGTGGTCGCCGCCCTCGGCGGTTGCACACGCGTAGGCAAGGATTACACCTCCCGCATGGAAGCACGCCAACAGGCGTACGCCGCCGCGGCCGGTGATCCGGTCAACAGCTTTCACTACTTCAGCCTGTGGTCGTGGGAGCCACTCAGTGATGAGCAGTTGGCCATCTATACGCGTTCCAACGAGGCGTGGCTGATCGATCTCGACGGCCGCTGTCGCAACCTGGAATTCACCAACCACATCGCCTTGACGTCCAGCGCCAGCGAGGTGTCGGTGAAGTTCGATCGCGTGCTGACGGGGCCGCCGGATCCGCCGTGCTTCATCAAGCAGATTCGGCCGGTGGATTTGAAGAAGCTTGATTCGCCGCAGCAGGGTAAGCCGCGTGAGGTGGAGGAGACGGCTCGGCCGGCGAAGTGAGGGGGGCAATCTCGCCTCACCGCTTCATTTAAGAACCGTCACCCCTGCGCAGGCAGGGGTCCAGTGACTTTGCGCTTGGTTGTCGCGTGGTCGGCAGACGATCGAAACGCCCGCTGCGTAAGCGGCCAGGTCGCGCTAACGCACGAGGCGACGACCATACTCACGGCTACTGGATCCCTGCCTGCGCAGGGATGACGGCATAGACGAGACGGTGAGTCGAGATTGGCCCCTCACCTCAACCCTCTCACCCGAAGGGAGAGGGAGACTCAGTCTGCGATCAGTTGAGAAACAACTTCTCCGCCAACTTCGCCAACGGCTTCTCCATCGCATTCTGCAACCGCGGCGGCAACTCCAGCGGCTTCAGCAGCATCTTCACCGTCATCTCCGCCGGAATATTCCGCCGCAACAAATCCTGTGCACGCCCTGTGATGCGCTTGAACTCCGCTTCGTTCTCTTTCAAGTGCGGATAGCACTGGTTGAATACATGGCGCAGGGCAATGTCGCTGTCTTCGCTGCGGATCTCGTTCACGCGGCGCAGGATGGTGCGGAACACTTTGTAGCGGCTGAAGCCTTCGCGTTCGCGGTACAGGCGGAAGTGATGGTAGAAGTTTTTGTAGTGGCGGACTTCGTCGCTCTTGATGTGGCCGGTGAGTTGCTTGAGCACGGGTTCGTCGGTGATGTCGTTGAGCGCGCGATACAGGCTGGCGGTGCCGGTTTCCACCACGCAGCGGGCTGCCAGTTCCAGTCCGCGGCTGGGCTCCAGTTGTTCGGCGGTGCACACGGCGCCGTACTCGGCCCAGAACGAAGCGAAGCCTTTGTCCCAGTCGAACTCGGGCCACACGGCCTTCACGTAGGCGGCGAGGGCATGGCCGTGCTGCAGTTCCTCGTGCTCCCAATGCTGGCTGAGCCATGTCTGCAGGGTTTCATCGCCAGCGAAATGGTCGACGAGGTTGTGCGTATATAAGTCCGAACCACTTTCGACAAACGAGGCGCTGCAGAGCAGGAAGAACAAGTCTTCATTCTGGCGCACCCGGGGGATGTCGATCTGACTGAAATCCAGGCTATCCAGAGTCCAGGGCAACGATTGGGTGTAGCTCACGCGGTCTTTCCTGTGCGGGGGCCATAGGACTGATGTGGCGCACGACACGGCGCCAGCCCGGCATGACGATCATGTGACAGCATACGACGAGAGACGGCGACAGGGGATTAACGGGCGCCGACCCGGGGCCGCGTAGGGTGTTCCGTCAGGTCAGCGGATCACCGTGACGGGCACATGGGCGTGCTCCAGCACGTCGCCGGAGACCGACCCGAGCAGCCAGCGCGCAAGGGCGCCACGCTCGGTGTGGCCGATCACGACATGATCCACGTGGTGCTGGCGCACCTGCTCGAGCAGCACGTCTCCCGGGCTGCCCCGCACGACCTCGGCGTCGATCAGCGACGCCGCACCGGGTACAAGTTGCTTCACGTCCTCGAGCAATCGCGAGCAACGCTGGCCGCCTTGGTCGGTCATCATCAGCGCACAGGTATCTGCGCTCCCCTCGGTCACCTGCAACACGGACACGACGCGGACGCGACCGCCGGTGGCCTGCGCCAATTCCACGGCAAAACGAACCGCGCGTTGCGAGGTGGGGGAACCGTCATAACCGACCAGCGAGTACTTGAGCATGCATGACCTCTTGGCGGGCAGGCGCGAGGTAGCGGACGTGCTGTATCGACTCCGTCCGGAACATCCTGGCCTGCAGAAAGCAGCTTCAGCGTAATCCTCGGCGGGTGCTCGCGCTACGGTGACGAGCATACTCAGCGACCCGCGTGTTGCGCGGTACAGGAAGACGCAACCCACCGTTCCTGCTTGATTTTTTCAAGTCCAGCGTTAGCGCCGAACGGATGTTGTTAACGCGTCGCCCTGCGATATGCACGTGGCGTTCACGGCAACTACCGAGGATGGACCCACTGAGGTTCACCGCTAGACGGCCGGAACGAGCCGGCCATCGCGACGGTTGGTGTTCCGGGTTCCCTTTCGAGACAAGGAGAAGGTGATGATCAAGCGTACGTTCGGTATGGCGGCTCTGGTGTTTGCCTGTGCGGGAGCCGTGACGGCATTGCCAGTGGCATCGGCCAGGGCGGCCGACGCAGACGTGAAGTGCGACCTGAGCTTCAGCCTCTCCGGCTGGTCACTCATCTATAAGCACGCCGAAGGCAGCGGTACGGTGGTGTGCAGCAACGGTCAGAGGGCCAAAGTGAAGATCAGCGTCCACGGCGGCGGGATCACTGCCGGCAAGTACCGTATCGACAACGGCAAGGGTGACATCACCCATGTGCGCAGTATCGACGACGTGTTCGGCGATTACGCGCAGGCAGGCGCCGAGGCCGGTGTGGTCAAGAGCGGAGAGGCGCAGGTGTTGTCCAAGGGCACTACCTCACTGGCGCTGCACGGCAGCGGTGAGGGCGTGAACCTGGGTATTTCAGTGGGCGCGTTCTCCATCACCCGCGAATAAGCCGAGCTCTGCTGCAGTACACAAAGGGCGCCGCATGGCGCCCTTTGTTTGGGTACGCGTAAACTCTGCGGGTTATCCGGTTGGAGTGTCGTCATGCGTCGCTTGTGGTTCCTGTGCTTGCTGAGTCTCTTGCTTGGGGTGTTCGTTCCGGCCCATGCCGACGAGCCCGCTTCCGCCATGCCCCAGGTAGGGCAGTCGGCCCCCGATTTCCGCCTTGAGGATCAGAACGGCAAGTGGCATACCCCGGCCGATCACAAGGGTCACTGGGTGGTGCTGTATTTCTACCCGAAGGACTTCACGCCGGGCTGCACCACCGAGGTCTGCACCTTCCGCGATGACGTGGCCAAGCTGCGCCAGCAAGGTGCCGACGTGCTGGGCGTGAGCCTGGACGATGTGAAGTCGCATGCAGAGTTCGCGGCCAAGTACCACGTGCCGTTCCCGCTGCTGTCCGATGCCGACAGCAAGACGGCCCAGGCCTATGGCGTGCTCGCCTCCAAGATGGGCTTTAAGTACGCGCGCCGAACCACCTTCCTGATCGACCCGCAGGGCAAGATTGCCAAGGTCTACCAGGACGTGGATCCGGAAAAAAACTCGGCGCAGGTGTTGTCCGACCTGGCTTCGCTGAAGGCGGCATCCTGATGCCGCTCACCATGCGTAACGACAAGGGCTTCGCGTTCTGGCGCATCGCCGCGTGGCTGATCCTGTTGCTGGCCGCTTATGGCTGCCTGCAGTACATGACCCATGCCGGGCAGTTGTGGCAGGCGCTGAAACCGCTGCCGGCTTCCGACTCGGGCGACATCCTCCAGCTGCAGAAGATGCTGGCGTGGGACGTGCTGTATTTCATCATCGCTTTCGCGCTGGTGGTGATCTGTGCCGGCGCGATCCTTCGCCAAGCCTGGGCGCGTGGCAGCCTGCAGGTGGCCTGCGTGTTGCTGGCCATTGGCTGGGGATTTGTCGGCGGTTTGATACTGTTTTCGCAGTGGCGTGAATTCAGTCAGGCGGTCGCGGTGACGAATGCGCAGTCGTCGCTCGATACGGCGTCGCAGTTGGCGCTGGCCCACATGCACCGCAGCTTCCTCATTGCCATGGGCACCAAGATTGCCGGCGCGCCGGCATTGCTTTGGCTGGCTTGGTGGCTGGGTCGTCCGCAGATACGCGCTCAGTTCCGCAAACTTCGCTGAACCGGCGAGCGACCCCGATTCAGGTGCGGTTGCCGCAGCGCGGGTTATCGCTGGGGCATCGTCCGTTCCGGGTTTTTCCATGCGCCTGCGTTGCCTTGCCGTTGCCCTGATCCTGCCGCTTACCAGCACAGTGCTGTGCGCGCAGGATTTGGCGACCACCTGCCATGCCACCAGCAGCTACGACCTGACGGTAACGCCTGATCACCTTCTGTTCGATCGCTCGCAGCCGTTGCCCCGTCAGGTCGAATTGCGCGATGGCGCCTTGCGCACGGACGGCACCGCCGTATCGTTGCGTCCGGACGATGAGGACCGGCTAGCCCTGTTCGAGCGCGAGCTGCGTGCCCTGGTGCCGCGCGCGAAGGCAGTCGCATACAACGGCGTAGACATGCTGGTTGCCGCCATGCACGACGAAGCAGCCCGCCTTTCACTGGACCCCGCCACACGCACGGAATTGGACCAACGCGTGGCCGCCCGCGCCGCCGAGCTCAAGCAGCACTTGGCTTCCAGCAACAGTACGCACGATTGGCAGGGCAACCTGGCCGACCAGTACGCCAACCAGTTGGTTTCTGACCTGACGCCGCTGCTGGCCAACGACTTGGGCCAGCAGGCCATTAATGCCGCCATGACCGGGGACCTGCAGGCGGCCGCCAGCCTCCGTGACACGGCGGCGGACCTCGCTACCCAGTTGCGCCCGCGGCTGGAGCAGCGGATGCAGGCGCTTTCGCCGCAGGTACAGGCCCTGTGTCCGGCGGTTCAGCGTCTGGCGGAACTTCAGCAAGGCATTCGCAGCGCCGGTGGCCAACCTCTGAATCTCCTTCAGGTGGGCCAGTAAAACGGGGGCTGAGCATGAGTCCCGCCTTCGCCCGGGGTTAACCTTCTGCTAAGTGGCGAAGGAAGAGGATGGCAATCGCTATCGTTTCACGCACCGCAGGAGGCGACCTCGTGTCGCGCGTACCAAACTACAACGCCCTTATCCGACGGGGCATCGATGACCAGGCCCTGTACCGGCGGGCCCTGGTGCAAGTGCGCGAGCCAGGGCTGCAAGCGCTGCTGGCCGAGAATTTGCAAACGTTGAATGCTCTGATCGGTGATCTGCAGGCGCAAGCCCACGCCGCCGGGCGCAAGCCGGCCCGTCATGGCACCCTGGCAGGCGCCATCCGCAGCGGGCTGGCGGAGTTGGTGACCAGTACGGCGTCCAACCGGGATTCGGCGTGGGTGCAATGCTTGGCTCGCAACGAATGCGTGCTGCTGAACTGCTTCGAGCGACAGATGGCGCAGGCCTCGGACGAATCGGCGCGTGTGCTGAGAGTCCAGTTGTCCCGCCTGCACGGTATCCATAAGGATATGCACTGCTTGGCCGGAACCACCCACGGTTAACCGGTCGTCTCAGTGACAAGGAGGGCATGTGCCGGCGACCCCCACGGACGTCCTGGATTTCTGGTTCGACAGCGCCTCTCAGGCGCACTGGTTCGAGCGTAGCGATGCGTTCGACGCCACGATCCGCGAGCGCTTCGGCGAAACGCTGGAGGCTGTCTGGCGCGGCGATCTGAACCATTGGGCGCAGGCCCCCGCTGGTTGGCTGGCCCTGCTGATCGTCCGCGACCAGTTCAGCCGCAATCTTTACCGCGACGATGCCCGCGCCTGGTCGAATGACCCGAGCACGCAGGTCATCGCACTGGATGGCATCGCCCGTGGGTTTGACCTGCAGTTGCCGCCACTCCAGCGTGTCTTTGCCTACATGCCGCTGGAGCACGCGGAAAGCCTGGTGCTGCAGCGGCATTGCGTGGGCCTGTTCGAGCGGCTCTTGGCGAGCCAGTCAGCCGCAGTACGTTCCCGTTACGAAGGCTTCCTTGATTACGCCCGCCGTCACCACGATGTGATAGAGCGATTCGACAGGTTTCCCCACCGCAACGCCGCTCTTGGCCGCCCGGATACGCCTGCGGAGCAGGCCTATCTCGCGACGCCGGGAACAGGCTTCTAAGCGTCACCGACGACACGGAGTTCATCATGCGCCGCTATCTCCTCATCGCCTTGTTGCTTTTGAGTGCAACTGCCTATGCGAGCAGCACGTACCGCGTCGGAAGCCAGGTACTCACTGTCGGCGACAGCGCAGCACGCGCTATGCAGTTGATGGGCAAGCCTGACTTCAAGGAGCCGGTGGAGAGCGACTTCGGCGGCTACCAGGGCGAGCGCTGGCAGTATGTGCGCGATGACGGACGCATCGTGATCATCACCATCATCGACGGCAGGGTGTCGGATATCGCCGATCGCTCGCGCTGAGCGAATGACGCCGGCGTGCGGGCAGGACCGACACGCTAACGCGGCGTCGAGCGAATATCGCGCACCTTGACCCAACGATAGGGTGACCTCTCCGCGCGTCATGCGCAGCGAGAGGGAATGGGCGATGCGTCGATGTTTCGGGCTGGCCATGCTGGTGTTTGCGTTTGCTGCCCACGCAGGAGGAGGAACTTTGCGCGTGGGTAGCCAGGTGCTGGTGGTGGGCGATAGCGCCACCCGGGTGACCGAACTGTTGGGCAAGCCGGCCTATCGCTCGCAGGCCAAGTCGACGGCCAGTAGCGGGCGCAGCGGGAAGAAAGGCGGAAAGTCATCCGCGACCAGTGGCCAGCAATGGCAATACCGGCAAGGCAATCGCCTTGTCACCATTGTCGTGGCGGACGGCAAAGTGGCTGCCATCCGGGATGACGCTCAGTGAGCGAGATGGCGGGGCCTGGGCCGCTCATGCGATAAGAGGCACGATTCCAGGGAGATCGCCTTATGTCCGACGTGCCCCCTACGGTGGAGAACCACACGCCGAGCCTGTTGCGCATGCGTGCGCCAGGAGCGCACGGCAAGGTGACCAATATCGAGTTGTTCTTCGACCTGGTGTTCGTCTACGCGGTGACGCAGCTGTCGCACACGTTGCTGCACGACTTGTCCATCGTCGGCGCGGTGCATGTGCTGGTGCTATTCCTGGCCGTGTGGTGGGTGTGGATCTTCACCGGCTGGATCACCAACTGGCTGGATCCGGAACGCTTGGCCGTGCGCTTGCTCGTACTGGTGCTGATGTTCGCGGGACTGCTGTTGTCGACGGCCTTGCCCGAGGCGTTCGACGGTCGCGCCAAGGTGTTCGCCTTGGCCTACGTCGCCATGCAGGTAGGGCGCTCCCTGTTCATGATCTGGGCCCTGCGCCATGCGGGTCAGGCGGCGCGCTTCAACTTCTATCGCATTACGATCTGGCTGACGCTGACGGGCGTGCTGTGGATCATCGGCGCGTTTGCTTCAGGCGATATCCGCTTGGCGTGGTGGGCGGTGGCCTTAGGCATCGAATACCTTGGGCCGGCGGCGTTTTTCTACGTGCCCGGTCTCGGGCAGTCCTCCACCAGCGAGTGGGACGTGGAAGGCGGCCACATGGCCGAACGCTGCAGCCTGTTCGTGATCATCGCGTTGGGCGAATCGGTGGTGGTGACGGGCAGCAGCTTCGCCGAGGGTGCCCGCACGGCGGATCTCTGGCTGACCTTTGTGGTGGCCTTCGTCGGTTGCGTGGCGATGTGGTGGATTTACTTCGACATCGCTGCGGAGCGTGGCAGCCGTTCGATTCGCCAGTCGGCCGATCCCGGTCGCACGGCGCGCATCGCCTACACCTACCTGCATCTGCTGATTGTCGCTGGCATCATCGTGAGCGCCGTGGGCGACGAACTGAGTCTGGCTCATCCGCATGCCGTGGCGGAAAGGGCGCAAGTCGCCGTGCTGCTGGGTGGGCCTGCGTTCTATCTGCTTGGCAATGCGCTGTTCAAGCAGGCCGTCAATCGGACCAATATGCCTTTGTCCCATCTGGTGGGGCTGGGGCTACTGGCGATCCTGTTATGGCCTGCGCAGAGCATGACCATCATGTCGCTGGCGATGGCAACGACGGTGGTGCTGGTGGTGGTCGCCGCTTGGGAGACCTTGTCGTTGCGAAGCGTTCGGCGCGAGCTCTACGGCGCTGCGGAAGAGTAACCGAGAGGCGTCGACTGCAGTTCGTCGAGCAGCTCTTGCGCGCTCCAAGAGCGCCGTCCTTGTTCGGCCTCGTGGAGTAATGCCACGAGGCGTGCGTTTACCGGGGCAGCTACGTGATGTTGCTCCGCCAGGCGCACGACCTCGCCGTTGATCGCGTCGACCTCGGTCGGCCGTCCACGCTCCAGGTCTTCCCACATCGATGAGCGGGCGACCGGATCGATCGCCAGCAGTCGGGAGGCGAGGCGACGAAACCAGGTGTCTGGCATCTCCAGCACGCGCGGTAGCCATGGCGGCGGCAGCGGCGTGAGCTTGGCGGGGTGGATACCCGCGGCAGCGAACACGGCAATCGCTTCGCGCTGCGCCAACGCAAGGCAGCGCCGCCAATCGCGCTGCGAAAGCTCTTCCTTCAGCGGTACGTTAGCCAGCGCGTTGATGGCGTTGTTGAGGTTGAGCAATAGCTTGGCAGCAAGCACCGCAGGCATATCGGTACGTGGCATGAGCGCGAGGCCAGACGCCTCGAACACCGGCAGGAACGCCTTGAGCGAATCGTGCGCCTCGACCATCAGTTCGCCGCCGGAACCCTGGTGGAAATCGCCGGGAATGCGCTGCAATACGTTGAACGGCACCATGCCGGCGAGCACCGGGCGGCCCGGCAGCGCCTCGCGCAAGATGGCCGCGTTGTGCAGGCCATTCTGGAAGCTCACCACCGGCACACCAGGCGCGATGACGGGCGCGAGCTCCCTCGCCACCGTTTCCGTGGCCGAGGATTTCACCGTCACCAGCACCAGGTGTGCCTTGGCGGCGGCGAACGGGTCCACCTGTAGTTCCAGGTCGCGCGTGGCTACGTGTTCATGGGCGCCTTGCAGATCGCTCCAGTCGAGTCCGCCGTGGATGCGCCACGCATCGATGACGCGGCGACGGCCGATGCAGGTGATTCGCGCGTGCTCGTGCAACCGGGCCGCAAGATAGCCGCCCACGCTACCCGCGCCATAGATGGCGATGCGGGGCAGCGCATGCGCACTCATGCGACGCCCTTTGCCGCAGCGCGGCCCGCGATGCGGCCGGAGAAAAGACAGCCGCCCAGGAAGCTACCTTCCAGCGCGCGATAGCCATGCAGGCCGCCGCCGCCAAACCCCGCCGCTTCGCCCACGGCGTAAAGACCCGGCAGGGGTTGGCCGTCGTGGCCAAGCACGCGCGCATCGAGATCGGTTTCCAGTCCGCCCAGCGTCTTGCGTGTGAGGATATTCAGTCGCACCGCGATCAGTGGACCATTCGCCGGATCGAGCAGACGATGCGGCTTGGCCACGCGCACCAGCTTGTCACCGCGATAGCGACGCGCGTTATGGATGGCCATCACCTGACCGTCCTTGGCGAACGGATGATCGAACTGGAGATCGCGCGCTTCGACTTCGCGACGGATATGCGCGACGTCCAACAGGGTGTTGCCGGCCAGTGCATTCATACCGGCGACCAGTTCTTCCAGCGTGTCGCGCACGATGAAATCGCGGCCATGCTGTTTGAACGCTTCGACCGGCGCGGGTGCGCCCTTGCCGATCGCGCGCTTGGCAACCTGGCGCCAGCTCTTGCCGGTGAGATCGGGATTCTGTTCCGAACCCGACAGCGCGAATTCACGGCGAATGATCTGCTGATCCAGGATGAACCAGCTGTAGTCGTGGCCGGTGCGACGCAGGTGTTCCAGCGTGCCCAGCGTGTCAAAGCCGGGCCACAGCGGGCCGGGCAGGCGATGGCCGGCGGCGTCGAACCAGAGTGACGACGGCCCGGGAAGAATGCGGATCGCATGCTTGGGCCAGATCGGATTCCAGTTCTCGATGCCTTCGACGTAATGCCACATGCGATCGCGATTGATCAGCCGTGCACCTGCATTTTCGCTGATGCCAAGCATGCGGCCGTCCACATGCGCCGGCACGCCGCACAGCATGTGCGCGGGTGGCGGACCGAGACGTTCGGGCCAGTTGCGTCGCACCAGTGCGTGATTGCCGCCGATACCGCCCGAGGCCACGATCACCGCCTGCGCGCGCTGCTCGAAGTCATGCAGCACATCGCGCGAACTTGGTTTGCCGCGATCCATGCCATCGGGCGCGAGTACATTGCCGCGCACACCGACGACGGCGCCGCCTTCCACGATGAGTTCGTCTACGCGATGGCGGAAGCCAAACTGCAACAAGCCCTTCGCTTGCGCTGCACGCGCACGTCGCACGAAAGGTTCGATCACGCCTGGACCGGTGCCCCAGGTCACATGAAAGCGCGGCACTGAATTGCCGTGGCCGATGGCGCCGTGGCCACCGCGTTCGGCCCAGCCCACCACGGGAAACCAGCGCATGCCCATGGCATGCAGCCACGCGCGTTTCTCGCCTGCAGCGAAATCCACATACGCCTCGGCCCAGCGGCGCGGCCAGTGGTCCTCAGGGCGATCGAAGGCCGCCGTACCCATCCAGTCGGTCAGCGCCAGTGCGTGAGAATCGCGCACACCCATGCGCCGTTGTTCCGGCGAGTCGACAAAAAACAGTCCTCCGAACGACCAGAACGCCTGTCCCCCCAGGCTTTGCTCCGGTTCCTGCTCCAGTACCAGCACACGCTTGCCGGCGTCGGCCAGCTCTGTGGCGGCCACCAGCCCTGCGAGGCCGGCTCCCACCACGACCACATCGCACCCGTCCCGCATTCCCCGCCTCCCCGTGGCGATTTGCGTTCCCGAACCCCGAACTTAGCGTGCCCGGACGGGCATTCCTAGGCGCGCTGCGTCATAGCCCAAAAGTCGCCCATGACCGACGGCACGGCATGACCACAGGCCCATGCCGGGTATCCATGCTGTGCTGCATCGTGACATTCGACGACGCGCGACGGACGCGCCTAACGCTGCACACGGAGGGAAGCGGGATGCGTACCACCCTGATGGCTTGCACGCTGGTGGCGGGACTGGCCCTAGGTGGTGCGGTTCATGCGCACGATATCGAGATGCGTGATGGTCGCTGCGGATTTTCCACGGATTACGACGTGCAGGTCACGCCCGGCGGCATTGCCTTCCATCGCGACAATGGCACGCCAGTCGACGTATTCATGCATGACGGTCGTCTGCGCGTGGATGGTCGCGAGGTGGCGGTGAACGGCGAGGACGCCGCACGTCTGCGCGATTACGAGCGACAGGTTCGCCAGTTACTCCCTGACGTGGCCGACGTGGCGCGTGAGGGCGTGAACATGGGTTTTGGCGCGATGCGCACCGTGTTGATGACGTTCGCCGAGAACGACGACGAGCGCCGTCGCATGGTTGGCCGTCTCGACGAGAATCACCGCCAGGCCATGGCACGCGTTGACAACGGACTCGGTCAGGGCACCTGGAAGGCCATGGACATGGAACGGGTGGTCGAAAAGAGCATCGAGACCTCGGTATCCGACTTGGTGGCCAAGGTGGCCGGCGAAGCCGTGGAAGCTGCGCTTTCCGGCGACCGAGGCAAGGTGGCGGCGCTGGAAGCGCGCGCCCAGACACTCGACACCAGTATCGATCGCGAAATGAGCAAGCGCTCAGACGAACTCCATCGTCGAGTCGACGCGCTATGCCCGCGGCTGGATTCGCTCGATGCACTGCAGCAGCAATTCCAGTTCCGCTTGCAGGACGGCTCACGGCTGCAACTGCTCGCAGATGACGACACAGACAACAACAAGAAGCTGTTCACAGCCACGGATGGTGCGCGCGCCGGCAGAGGCGACTCCGCGCACTGATCCATCGTCGGGGCTCCCCAGCACGACTTTCGGACCATGCTGGTTCCCCCGGCATGGTCCCTTTTGCATGTACGGGAACAACAGAACCTTGATTGGCGTGCTGCTAGGCTCGCCCGGTTTTTCCTTCGAGAGAGCCGTGATCCATGCACCAGCTTCTGGCCCGCCTGCCGCTTTCCGAGCGCACCATCACCATGCTGATCAATCTCAGCCTTGCGCTGTTGATGCTGTTGATCGGCCTGTGGCTGGCGGCGCGGCTAGCCAATATCGCGCGTCGCGCCATGCAGCGCGCCAACTTGGATGAAACCCTTGTCGGCTTTCTGCGCAACCTGATCTACGGCGTGCTGGTCGCGGTGCTGATCGTGATGGCGCTACAACAGGCTGGCGTGCCATCGGCGCCGCTGGTGGCGGCGCTGGGCGCAGGTGGCCTGGCCATTGGCCTTGCCCTGCAGGGCACACTGAGCAATCTGGCGTGGGGCGTGTTGCTGATCCTGTTCCGCCCGCTGCGCGTGGGGGACTACGTCCGCGCCGGCGCCGTGGAGGGCACGGTGGAGGGCATCAGCCTTATGTACACGCTGCTGGTGATGCCTGATAACCGCGAGGCCGTGGTGCCGAACGCCAAGATCGGCTCCGATGCCATCATCAATTTCAACCGCCGTGGTACGCGCCGTTTCGAGCTGAAGGTGGGCATCGGCTACCAGGACGATATCGGCAAGGCGATGGGGCTTATCCGCGAGCTGTTTGCGGCCGATGAGCGCATCCTGCGCGATCCCGAGCCGGGTGTATGGCTGGACAGCCTGGGCGATAGCGCGGTGGTGCTGGTGATGCGGGCCCATACCCGCTGCGCGGACTCCTGGGCGGCCCAGACCGATTTCCTGCGGGCAGTGAAGGAGCGTTTCGATGCCGAAGGCATCAGCATCCCGTTCCCGCAGCGGCAAGTGACGGTTGTGCAGGGGCGCGTCTCGGAGCAGACCACCTGACCAAGTGGAATGCACCGGAAGCCCTGGATGGGGCGACGCATTCCGCAACCCCGCGATGGACCGTACGAAACCTTAAGACAAAAGTCGTGCATACGTATGCGAATGGTGCCTTCAACCGATCCAAAAGCGTCCGGAACCGGGTCTCGTTCGCTATGATTAACCCCTTATGTATGCGGCCGTCATCCCCGCCGGCTCGCCATCGCCATCCGTAGGAGAAACCATGGCCGACCTTAAAGAAGCACGCGTCCCCGATATCGGCAGCGAGAACGTGCCGGTGATCGAAGTGCTGGTAAAACCCGGCGACAAGGTGGCCAAGGAGCAGGGCCTGGTCACGCTGGAGTCGGACAAGGCGACCATGGAAGTGCCGGCCCCGTTCGCGGGCACGGTGAAGGAAATCAAGCTGAAGGTGGGTGACGAGGTGTCCGAAGGCACTCTTATCGCCATCATCGAGGCCGATGGCGAAGCGGCCGCGCCCGCTCCCAAGCAGGCTGCGCCGGCCAAGGCAGAGGCGCCCTCCAAGGCAGCCCCCGCGCCGGCTCCCGCTCAGGCACCGGTCGCCGCTGGCGGCGGTGGCGTGCAGGAAGTGAAGGTGCCGGATATCGGCAGCGAGAACGTGCCGGTCATCGAAATTCTGGTGAAGGTGGGCGACACCATCGCCAAGGACCAGGGCCTGATCACGCTGGAATCGGACAAGGCCACGATGGAAGTGCCGGCCCCGTTCGCCGGTGTGGTGAAAGAGATCAAGGTCAAGCTCGGCGATGAGCTGTCCGAGGGCAGCCTCATTGCGCTGGTCGAAGCTGCCGGTGGCGCACCCGCCGCTGCGCCGGCTCCCGCGCCTGCTGCCGCCCGGGTCGAAGCACCCACGGTCGAAGAGAAGCCCGAGCCGGTTGGCGGCCGTAGCGTGCTGCCGGGTAACGCGCCGGAAGGCGATGTGGCGCCCACGGCGCGCGCGCCATTCGACTCCAAGATCGTCATGCCGGGCGACGCCCCGTATGCCAGCCCGGCCATCCGCGCTTTCGCGCGCGAGCTGGGCGTGGACATCCGTCAGGTGAAGGGCAGTGGTCGCGGTGGTCGTATCCAGCGCGAGGACGTCACCGGTTACGTGAAGCATGCGCTGGCCTCGGGCGCGCGTCCGGCCGGTGCGCCGGTCGCTGCTGGCGGTGGTCTCAATCTGCTGCCGTGGCCGAAGGTCGACTTCAGCAAGTTCGGCGAGGTCGAAGAGAAGGCGCTGTCGCGCATCCAGAAGATTTCGGGCGCGAACCTGGCGCGTAACTGGGCGATGATTCCGCACATCACCCAGCACGAAGACGCCGACATCACCGAGCTGGAAGCCTTCCGCAAGAAGCTTGGCGAAGAGAACAAGGATCTCAAGGTCACCCCGCTGGTGTTCCAGATCAAGGCGGTGGTCGCGGCGTTGAAGAAGTTCCCGCAGTTCAATGCCTCGCTGGACGAAACCGGCGAGAAGCTGATCCTCAAGAAGTATTTCCACATCGGTATCGCGGTGGACACGCCCGATGGCCTAGTGGTGCCGGTGATCCGCGACTGCGACAAGAAGGGTCTGCTGGAGCTCGCTGCAGAACTGAGCGAGATTTCCAAGAAGGCGCGCGACAAGAAGCTCGGCCCCAAGGAAATGTCGGGCGGCTGCTTCTCCATCTCCTCGCTCGGCGGCATCGGCGGTACGGCGTTCACGCCGATCGTCAATGCACCGGAAGTGGCCATCCTTGGTGTGTCCAAGGCAGCCACCAAGCCGGTGTGGAACGGCAAGGAATTCGCGCCACGCCTGATCCTGCCGCTGTCGCTCAGCTACGACCACCGCGTGATCGACGGCGCGCTCGCCGCGCGCTTCGCTTCCTACCTCGCACAGCAGCTCGGCGATATCCGCCGCCTGCTCCTGTAATTGCTCCCTCTCCCCTCGCGGGAGAGGGTTGGGGTGAGGGGGCGGCCTTGCGTCGCCCTCACATGCGTAGCGAAAAGAACTAAAGGATTCCCCATGGCAAGCACCATCGAAATCAAAGTCCCCGACATCGGCGGTAACGACAACGTGCCGGTGATCGAGGTACTGGTGAAGGTCGGCGATACCGTCGCCAAGGAACAAAGCCTGATCACGCTCGAATCGGACAAGGCCACGATGGAAATTCCGTCGAGTGCCGCCGGCGTGATCAAAGAGCTCAAGGTCAAAGTAG
The DNA here is from genome assembly GCF_002878475.1 of Dyella sp. AD56. Lineage (NCBI taxonomy): Bacteria > Pseudomonadati > Pseudomonadota > Gammaproteobacteria > Lysobacterales > Rhodanobacteraceae > Dyella > Dyella sp. AD56. The sequence continues at coordinate 65,772 of NZ_NRDP01000004.1, read as the reverse complement.
GCGATGAATTGTCCGAAGGTGCGGTGATCGCCGTGCTGGAAGTCGCTGATGGCGCCGCCAAGGTCGATGCACCCAAGGCCGCCGCTCCGGCACCTGCTCCCGCTCCCGCCGCAGCACCCGTTGCCGCTGCTGCGCCGAAGGCGGCCGGTGTGTCCGGTCGCACCCCCGATATCGAATGCAAACTCGTGGTGCTCGGCTCCGGTCCCGGCGGCTACACCGCCGCGTTCCGCGCCGCCGACCTCGACGTCGATACCGTGCTGGTGGAGCGCTACGCCTCGCTAGGCGGCGTATGTCTCAACGTGGGCTGCATTCCGTCCAAGGCGCTGCTGCATGCCGCCGCCGTGATTGACGAGGCCGAAGCGATGGCCGCGCACGGCGTGAGCTTTGGCGCGCCGAAAATTGACATCGACAAGCTGCGCGACTTCAAGACCAAGGTAGTCGGTAAGCTCACCGGCGGCCTGTCCAGCATGGCTAAGCAGCGCAAGGTGCGCACCGTGCAGGGCGTGGGCACCTTCATTTCGCCGAACGAAATGGAAGTCCAGACGGCCGAAGGCACCAAGCTCATCCGCTTCGAGAACGCCATCATCGCGGCGGGCTCACAGTCGGTGAAGCTGCCGGCGTTCCCGTGGGATGACGATCGCATCATGGATTCCACCGGCGCGCTTGAGCTGAAGGAAGTGCCCAAGAAGCTGCTCGTCGTTGGCGGCGGCATCATCGGCCTGGAAATGGCCACTGTGTACTCCGCGCTCGGTAGCGAAGTGACTGTGGTCGAGTTCATGGACCAGATCATCCCGGGTGCTGATGCCGATCTGATCAAGCCATTGGCGCAGCGCCTCAACAAGAAGCTCAAGGGCGTGCATCTCAAGACCAAGGTAGTGGATGCCAAGGCCACCAAGAAGGGCATCGAGGTCAGCTACGAAGGCGAGAGCATTCCGGAAACCAGCGTGTTCGACCGCGTGCTGGTCGCCGTGGGCCGCTCGCCCAACGGCAATAAGATCGGTGCGGACAAGGCCGGCGTGGCCGTCACTGACCGTGGCTTCATCAACGTCGATACGCAGATGCGCACCAACGTGAAGCACATCTACGCCATCGGTGACCTGGTGGGCCAGCCGATGCTGGCGCACAAGGCCACGCATGAGGCCCGTGTGGCGGCGGAAGTCGTCGCTGGCATGAAGAGCTACTTCGACGCACGCGTGATCCCGTCCGTCGCCTTCACCGATCCGGAAGTGGCATGGGTGGGCGTCACCGAGCGCGAGGCGAAGGAGAAGGGCCTCAAGGTCGGCGTGGGCAAATTCCCGTGGGTGGCCAGCGGCCGTGCCATTGGCATCGACCGCACCGAAGGCTTCACCAAGCTGATCTTCGACGAAGAAACCCACCGCATCGTCGGTGGCGCCATCGTCGGCCCGCATGCGGGCGACCTCATCAGCGAGATCTGCCTGGCGATCGAGATGGGCTCGGAAGCATCCGACATTGGCCTCACCATCCATCCGCATCCCACGCTGGGTGAATCGGTAGGCATGGCGGCCGAGGTTTACGAAGGCACCATCACCGACCTGTACATGCCGAAGAAGAAAAAGTAATCGGCTGGCAGTGACACGATAGAAAGAGCCCGGGAATCCCGGGCTCTTTTTTTGCCGCGATCAGTTCGATTCGGTGAACTGGATAGACGGCGTCGAGCCACCGGTTGCGGTACAGGAGCCGAGGTTCAGGTTGTTGCTCTCACCCGTGGAACCCGAGTTGGCCACGCACGACGGCACCGCAGTGGAGCCATCCGTCACAGCCAGCTTCACGGTAATGGACGAGCCGCTGTTGAACTGGGCTTCCGAGCCGCCAGCGTTGCCGACCACGTTGAACTCGCCAACTTCCCACACCTTGGCCAGATACAGCACGCTATCCTTGCCGCTGGAGCTGTAAGCCTTGGTGCCGTTGGTGAACACCACGGTGTCATTGCCGCCGCTGGTCACGGTGCCCGTGAGCTTCACGTTGCCAAGCGCCGTAGCTGCAACGTCCGGCGCGGTGGCTGCAGCGCTGTTCTTGTAGCAGTCGCCTGCTCCGTCGCTGCCAAAACCGCTCGGGCAGCTCGAACCACCGTAGCCGATCAACCAGTACTGCATGAACACCGCGGCCGAACCCTGTACTTCGTAGTCCGGGGCATAGACGAACTGCTGCCACACGGTGCAACCGGAGTGGCCCTTGCAGGCCGACGTGGTGTCGTCGAAGCTGGAGTTGATCTGCAGCGAGTACTCATTCGCGCCTAGGATGCCGCCGCCGCCATACGCAGCAACGCCAACGCCGGTCTCCGACGTCACGCCCGTCACCGACGGGAAGCTACCCACGGCTTGCGTGATCAGGCTGCTGGTCTGGATCGTGTAGTCATTGCCGTTGCCGGCGGTCTGCGCGGCACCGTTGTGGAACAGCTTGAAACGCGGCACCGGCGCAACACGCGGCGTAACTTCGTGACAGGCGGACTGATGCCAGATAACGCTGGGATACGTGGCTTCAAAGCAGCCTTCCGAAGGCGTGGCGATGTGCGCCATGCTCTCGCGCCAGCTGCCCTGGGCCTGTTCTACCAGCGTGCCGATCCGGTTCGAAGTCTGGGCGGATACGACGGCGGGAATACAGGCGGCGGCGATCAGGCCGGCGAGAAGAGCGATCTTGGTTTGTGCACGCATTGAATTCTCCCTGGAACGTAATTGGTCATTGGTTTTCGACCGCGGAGGATTCCGTCGGCCGATGACAGACAACAACTCACCTACACGCCAGCAACCGGTGGGTTGCAGCGAATCTCTTGCGGTTTCATTGGCCCCTTCTGGACGGTAGAAGGTGAAGCGATCACATCTCGATCACGAGTGCCCGAAAAAAGCGCTACCCCCAAGCACTCTGCAGCGTTTGGTAACCCATACGTCATGCACTTGCAAATCGAAAAATAGTACGTCGCTCGATGTAAGGAACGCGACAGATAGCGTTGCATCGATCAAACCGACGCGAGGCCTTGAGAACAAAGAGAATCTGTCCGCGCTTTCGTCATTGCGCGCGAGCTCGTGCGAAAGGGTGCTCGCAAAAAAGCACGAGTGTGAAAATCATCATCACGACGGTCTAATGCAAGGCTCGTTCATTGCTGTCGTGGGTGTTCAAAAAGTGCTTGAAAATAGGCACTTTCTATGTGGTGAAAATATCTGTGATGCAATTTGCATTTCGCGCCGAACGACATGGCGAAGTTGTGATTGCCTCGTGAAGTCTTCCGGTGCTGCACATGCTGCCGACGGCAAGACGGATCATGTGTCGACGACGGTGGCTTGCGGCCAGGTGTTCTGTCGCGAAAGTGCAGTGCGCCTGGGGCGGCGCATTCAGCATCACCAGGCGATACCAGCTATATGGAGGTGCGATGCCGTTGAGGATGCCCGCTACCTGGGCGGATCATTTTTCTGCGGATGCAAGCGCGGCCTTGATCGGTGCAGATGCGTCCTTCAGGTAGTCGATGGTGCCCTTCGAGCTGATGATCATCTGCTGGGACACGCTGAGGAACTCTACTGGGTCTACATCCTTGCCCAGCCGGATGCGCGTCTGTAGATCGATCATGCGTGGTGCGTTCAACGCAACAGTGGCGTTGTGCGTGGTCCAGCTCGCTGCGTCGCGCAACGCAGCGTAAGCGACCGCATAACGATGCAGGCGCTCCGCGTCGATCCATGTCGCCGACTGGTTGGCGACTGCGACATCCCATGCCTGGCTATTGAAGGCCGGCCAGTTGATAGCGAGCGCGAAGCCTTTGCTCTGCTCGCGGATGTGTTTATTGATCTCCGCATCCGGCAAGCCCTTGCGCACGTCTTCGTTGATGGCGGCATCCAGCGCGACCAATGGCTCGAGCTTCTTCTCATCCAGGTCGATGGTGGCCTGGATATCGTGCAGCGTATTGGTCAGCTCGGCATCGATCTGCGCGCTGGCATGCTCCGCGGCATGCCGCTGGTGCGCATGCTCAATCCACTGTTCAAGGCCCAGCGCGGTGAGGATGCTGAGCACGATCATCAGGTAGTGCTGCAGGAATTCGCGCAGCGAATGCATCTTCACTTTGGGGACTTCAAAATGCATGGGGTTTTCGTCCATGGGATAGGTAAGTGCCTTGCGCCAGCGCGTTGCCGCACAGGGCGTCATTCGGAGTAGCCAAGCCGCTCCATCATCGGCCGGAGTATCGGCAGAACCGGTTCGAACTTATCGCGGTAAGCCTGCCATCGGCCCACCGCCTTGCGATGGATACCCTCTGTTACCTGCGCATAGCTCGGCGTGCTGATGTAGCCCTTGCTGCGCGCATGTTCGGCGAAGCGCGCCATGGGCGCACTGTCGTCGAGCTGCAGGAACTCGCCGAGCCGTACGAGATGTTCGTCGAAACGCGACACCACCGATTCGTAACGCCACTCGAGCACACGAGGGGCGAACACTTCCACGTGGCGGAACCAATGCTCGAAGGCGTCCACGTAGCCTCGCGCCAGTCGCTCCAGTGACGAGCACAGCACCATGAAGGCGGGCGAGCGGAACGGCTGCATGTAGCAACTCAGGAGCACGTCACAGGGATGGCGCAGGCACATGATGATGCGGGCATCCGGGAACAGCCGCATGATCATCGGCAGGCACAGCATGTTGAGCGGATTCTTGTCGACCAGTTGGCGGCTGCCGAGATCCGGAACGACACGTCGGACGACACCGGCGTAGATGTCCCGCAACTGATCGGTGTTGGCCTGCGTGAGCGAGGCCAGATCAGCCGGATAGGATTGGCCGGCCAGTTGCATGCGCTTGATCAGCTCATAGACGAATGCGCGCTCATCCATCGACCGAAAGGCGGGGTGCGCATCCAGCATCTGTTCGAGCAACGTTGTGCCCGACCGTGGAAAACCGACGACGAATACCGGACTGTCCTGGCTGCGAGGGGCGCGCAGCGCCGACCAGCCATCGTAGGCGCGCCGGTCAACGGCATGCTCCACCATGTCGAGCGGCTGGCTGCCTTCGGCCAGAAGCTCGGGCACGAAGTCGCTTGCGAACCGCAGCTGGGCGGCGTGCGCGGCGTCCAGCGCATGCCAGGCTTCAGCGTGGCGCCCTTGCTTGTTGCGAATGGAGGCCACGCTGAAGGCCGCATTCGCCTGCAGATGGACATCGCTGCGTTCGTGCTGGAGTTGTTCGAACCATGTCGCCGCCTGCTCCAGCTGACCCTGGCGGGACGCGATGTTCGCGTGCACCTGCAGGCCGGCGTGGCGGAGCTCCCACTCGCCAGGTGAGAGAGACGTCAGGACGTCCAGCGGCAACTGGCTCAACTCGGCGTAGGCTTCGTCGATCTGGTTGCTGCGTTCAAACATGGAGGCGCGCATGGCGACGATGCGCCTTTCCATGGATGGCCGTTCCGGCCCTTCAGGCAGGATCGCCTGGGCCAGCGTGCGGAACGCCGTGTCCTGGTAGCCCAGGCTGGAAAGAATGGTGGCAAGGATCAGCGCCTGATCGGCCGCCTGTGGTGGCCACGTATCGGCACCGTCGAGCATGACCTCTGCGCCACGCGTGTCGCCGCAGAAGTGGCAGGCGTACGCCGCCTGCAATCGAGCTTCGATGAAGTCCGGCGCCAGCCCCACGGCTTGCAGCAGCGTCTCGCGTGCCGTCAGCCAGCGTTGCTGATGCGCATACAACAAACCGAGGTTGTAATGCACTTCGGCTTGCAATGGCGCAAGCTCGATGGCTCGGTCAAGTGCCTGTTCGGCGAGCGCGTAGTCACCCGCTTGCCTGGCGGCAAGGCCAAGGTTATTCCAGTACTCGGAGACGTGTGGCTTGCGCTGCACGAGTTGGCGAAAGAGAGCCACTGCACTTTCGGGGCTTCCTGTTGCCTGGCGCGCCGCTCCTAGCAGAAGCAGAACCATGTCGTCGGCGGAAGCGAGATCGCGAACCGATTCGCCCATGGCCTGCACGTTGGTCATGTCGCCCGCGTTGTATGCGGCGAGCATGCTCTCGACCAGTGCTTTGGAAGACGATGCAGGCGTAATCATCGCTCGATCTTATCAGCCATGTGGCCGCATCGTTCGATGCGGCCACAGGCTTTTCCAGCGTTTAGAACTTCACGGTGGCACGTGCCCAGTAGTAGCGGCCCATCACGTCATACGTTGCCGTATCGACGTTGTAGTTCAGGCCGTTCTGGTACACCAGCGGCGGGATGCGGCCGGTGAGGTTGTCGATGCCCACGTCGAAGCGCGTGTGGAGCGTCGGCCATTCGTAGCCAGCCTGGATGTTGTGGTACGTGATGGCACCCATCGGTGTTGCCACGGATGCACCGGTATCGGCGTAGGCCGTGAGGTTCTTCAGGTGGTCGATGTAGCGACTCTGCCACTGGGCGCTCCAGTTGCCGAGCGACCAGTTCAACGTCATCGTGCCACGCCAGCGGCTGATGTTGCCGAACTGCTGGGTATACGTGCCCGCATAGTTGATGGTTGCCGCGCCCGGTGCACCCGGCGTGGCGTCGTTCTTGTACGTATCGATGTAGGTGGTGTTGAGCGAGGCCTTGAAGTTGCCGGGATCCACGCCAGCCACGTTGAAGTGCGGAATGGCGTAGTTCAGCGTGAAGTCGACGCCGCTGGTGCTCAAGTTGCCGAGATTCACATACGGCGTGTTGACGTAGTTGATGCCACCCGGGATCGACGTGCCGTTGCCGTAGCGGTTGATGTAGGAGCAGTACGGGCTACCGTTGTCGGCGAAGCACTGGTTCAGCACCGTCTGCGCCTGGATGATGGTCAGCATGTCCTTCAGGGTGATGCGCCACAGGTCGACCGTGGTTGATGCACCCTCCAGCCAGCTCGGCGAGTAGACGAAGCCGACGTCATACGACTTGCCCTTTTCCGGCTTCAACGTAGCGCCCACCGGCACCGCACCCGAGTAGTGGCCGGCAATCTGAGTGTTGAGGACGCTGGTGTAGTTGGTGTTCGGCGGCATGAACTGGCATGCCGTTGCGTGCTGCTGCAGCTGCGCCGCCGACAGCCCGTAGCAGGGATCATTGACGGTCGGGTTGGTGATGGTCTGGCCGTCGTACAGTTCATCCAGGTTCGGTGCGCGGAACACTTGCGAAACCGTGCCACGGACGAGCAGGTCAGCGATCGGGCGATACTCGATCGCGAACTTGCCGTTGGTGGTGTTGCCCGAGGTGTTGTAATCCGAATAGCGCAGGCCAAGGTCGACGTTCAGCGAGTAGGCCCAGGGCTGTTCGCTCAGCAGCGGAATCAGCGTTTCGGCATACACCTCCTTCACCGTCTGGTTGCCGCTGGCCGGCGAACCGCAGGCTTCCTGCAGCACGACGCAGGTGCCCTTCTGGACGTCGAGCAGTGCATCGCTGGTCACGGTGTAATCCATCGTGTTCTTGCGATACAGCACGCCCGTGGACAACTGCATGGCGCCCGCTGGGAGATCCCAGAGCTCGCCGGAGGCGTTGGCCTGGAATTGCTTCATGACGTTGGTCATGGCGTAGATCGGATTGCTGACGCCCTTCTTGAGCTGGGCCGTTACGCTGGGGTCGGCCTGGTCGAAGACGTTGGCGCCCGCATTGATCGCCGCCTGGAAGGCGGGGATGTTCACTTCGTTGTAGTCGGTCTGTACGCGATGCGTGCGGCCGTAGTCGATGCTCGCGTCCCAAATCCAGCTGCTCTGGCCGAAGTTGCCACGCAGGCCTGCGTTGACCTGGGCGTTGTCGGTGCTGAAGGTGTGCACGCGATTACCCACGCCGGTAAGGCGGGTGCTGATCAGGTTGTTGCCGGCCACCGCCGGATCACCGAACGCCACGTTGAACGGGTTGTTCGGATTGTTGGCGGCCACCGACCAGCCGTCGGTGCCGCTGGTCGGTGCAGGTGCATCCTGGCCGGATGAATGCGTGTGGTTGTAGAACGCATCGCCGAAGAACGTCACGTAGTCGTTGATCTTGTAGTTGCCAAGCACAAAGACGTTGGTGCGTTCGGATTGCGTCTGGATGTAGTTGAAGGCGTTGTAGTTGTAGACGTCGCTGGCGCCATTGAAGCAGCGGTAGTCGCTAGGGCTGCTACCGTTGCCGCTGGCCAGCGTGAGGAGGCCGGAGCTGCAGCCCGCTGGCAGGTTCTGGTTGCCTGCAGGCAGCTGGAACTTGCCGGTGGGCACGGTGTGAGAGCCGGAGATCTGTGGGCCCGAGCTATACAGTGACAGCTGGTGGGCGGAGAAGCTGCGGCGGGTGGCGACAACCGGGTCCTGCTTGTTGTAATCGATGCCGGCGACGATGTTGCCCTGGTCGCCGCTGGCGCCGACGGTGAACTGGGCACCTTTGCGCTGGCCGTCACCATGCGAGGAGATGCCGTCGTTGACGCTCAGCTCCGCGCCCTTGTAATCCTTGCGCAGGATGAAGTTCACCACGCCGCCCACGGCGTCGGAGCCGTAAACCGTGGAAGCGCCATTGGCCAGCACGTCCACGCGCTCGACCATGTTCTGCGGAATCATGTTGAGGTCGGCATTCGCCAGGCGCTGGCCGTCGATCAGCACCAGGGTACGTTCGGTGCCAAGGCCGCGCAGCGACACGCGTGCCGCGCCGTCGCCACCTTCAAGCGTTGGGCTGGCCACACCACCGCCGTTGCTGTTGTTCTGCGTATTGGTCGCGTTACCCGAGACGCTGGGCAATTGCTGGATCACGTTGCCGAGGGTGGGGCTGCCATTGTTGGTGATGGCATTGCGGTCAAGGGTCACGACCGGGCTGGCTGTTTCGGCATCCACACGGCGAATCAGCGAGCCGGTGACGGAAACGGCGGTAAGGGTCTTGGCGCTGGACTGCTTCGGTTGTTCGGTGGTGCTGGTGCTCTGGCCTTGTGTGTTCTGCGCGTTCTGCGTATTCGATGCGTCCTTGCTGGTAGCGGCGTCCTGTGCCTGAGCCATGGCGGCCGTCGAAGCGATACCGACAGAAAGCGCTAAACGTACCGCTATTGATAGACGATTGTAGTTGGACTGCATGAATATCTCCCCGAATTCATAGGCAAAAGAATCCCCGCTATAGGCGCCTGGACGTCTATAGGTGTTGCACCTCTTTTTGGGTTCCCCGCAGCCACTCTTTCAGGAAATTGAGATCGAGACAAGGGCTCTTTAACAATTCTTGCGGTTGTCGATCACTTTTTAAGTGGTTTCACTTGAAACCAAGCTTGGCGAACAGATCGCTCTGCGCAGCGAAGCTTTCGGCCTCGACGAATCCGGCGAGCCCAACGCCTACCAGTCGATAGCGCGTCTCTGCGGGACGTTCCACGCGATCACGCAGCGCACAAGCAATGTCCGCAACTTCCTGCGCTGACTCGGGGCGTGATGATGGTGTGAAACTGCGAGTCAATGTATGGAAGTCCGACGTCTTGAGCTTGAGCACCACCGTGCGTGCAATGCGCGCATGCGCACCGGTCGCCTCGTATTGGTGGGCGGCCCAGGTTTTTTCCGCCAGCCGTCGAATGTGCGGCTCGATGTCGTCCAGCATCAGGTCACTTTCGAACGTGTCTTCCGCCGACACCTGCAGCGTCGGCCGATCCGGCTGCACGGCGTGCTCATCGATGCCCAGCGACAACTCATGCAGGCGCACACCCCAGCGGCCGAAGCGTTGCTCGAGCTCCATCGCACCATGGGTTCTCAGGTCAGCCACCGTAGCGATACCCAGCTCGGTCAGTTTTGCTTCCATGACCTTGCCGACCCCTGGAAGACGACCGACCGGCAGCGGTTTGAGAAAGGCATCCACCTGGTGCGGCCGTATCACGAACAGGCCGTCGGGTTTGCGCCAGTCCGACGCGATTTTCGCGAGGAACTTGTTCGGGGCGACGCCTGCCGAGGCGGTGAGTTGGGTTTCCTCGCGAATGGCCGCGCGGATGGCTTCCGCGGTGGCCGTAGCCGAGGGCAGGTGGGTGTGCGTGGTGGTGACGTCGAGGTACGCCTCATCCAGGGACAAGGGCTCGATCAGATCGGTATGGCGGGCGAAGATCTCGCGCACTTGCCGGGACACGGCCTTGTAACGTGCGAAATCGGGCGGCACGAAGATCGCCTGTGGGCAAAGCCGCTCCGCGCGCACGGCCGGCATGGCCGAACGCACGCCGAACGTGCGTGCTTCGTAGCTCGCCGCGCAGACCACCGAGCGCGCGCCACGCCACGCCACCACCACGGGCTTGCCGCGCAGCGACGGATCGTCGCGCTGTTCCACGGACGCGTAGAACGCGTCCATATCGACATGGATGATCTTGCGGGATTGGGGCGGCACAACGGACGACGAGACGGATGGGGTTGCACAGTCAAACACGAAACGCGCCGGTTGGCGCGTGGCGTTGCGTCATCGCGCTTGCGTGCCCTGTCGTGCGCTGCCACCCGAACCTGGCACACGCCGCGCGGCTATGGCTTCCTCATTGCCACGGCGTATGCAGGCTCTCATCGACGCGCTGTTCGTCCAGCTCGACGAAGGTATTGAGGTCAAAGGTATCCAGCCGGAAGCGCTGCGCAGCGGTGAAGAATGCCATCAGCGACAGGATGCGCTGCGGGTTGCGCGCCCACGGTGGCACGTAGACCGCGTGCGCGATCAGGCCGTCCTGCAGATAGGGGCTGAGCGTGATGACATCGGTCGTGGTCACGCGTCCCGCGAACAGCAGCGGCAGCATTTCCACATGGCCGGCTTGCAGCACCTTGCGGATGAACACGTAGATGACCATGACGCCTTCCAGGTAGGCGCCGTCCTTGGTGAAGCAGATGCGGCCGCGCGGATCGCCACCACGGAAGATACGCGCCGCGCTTTGATAGCTTTCCACCGGCGACTGGCCCGCGTCCAGAAAGCCGCGGAACACCTCGATGAAATCGGCGCCATCCAGCGCGTTCTTGACGGCAACAACACGCAGCGCGATGCGGCGAAGCCGGTTGAGATCGATGGCGCCCGTGATGATTTCCGAGAACGTGGCCAACCCTTCCTGTGCGCGGGTGGTGCGCGGCGCGCCCAGACCCAGTGTCTTGAAGTACGGCTGATGCTTGCCGTTGAGCAGGGTCGCCGTGTGCACAAAGGCTTCGTGCTCGGTGAGTTGTTCAAGATCCAGCGCGGAGAACAGCGCACTCGAGCGAAGATTGATGCTCTTGCTTCCCGCCGTTGCCTTCGACGGCAGGTCCGGATCGAGCACGACTTCCACTTTGTCCTTGTCGAAGAACGGGCCCAGTCGCTCGCGTAAACGCTGGGCAAATTCCTCAGCGGGGATGTCCGCCGGCACGTGAGGTATGCCTTCGCGACTGATCAGGTCGTCACTGATGGTGAGCAGGTCGTTGGCCGCATCGACCGCGTTGGATGTTTGCCCGGGATAGATCGTGTCCGGGCGGCCGTACAGCGCCGTCGAGCAGCGCGTGAAAGCCTCCGTGCCAATGCTCATCAGCATCTGTGCCGCAGTGAGGTAGCTCCACGCCGTCTTGAACAGCCAGTCGCCGATGGGGTGGCCACGGTCCAGCTTGGCCATGATGGCCTTCAGCGTGCCCATCTCGGCGGTGAGGTCGGGGTGACGGACGGACGGTTGCGGCAGCTCGGGGCGACCCTTCTCGTAGGAGGCCATAAACGCCGCCTCCATCGACTGCGGCCAGTCGATGGCCTTCAGTACGCGGATTTTCTTGCCGACGGCGACCAGTGCGCGGTCGCATTCAAGCAGGGGGGCGAGGATTTTGTCGTCCTCGGGACGGGCGACGCTTGCGACGGTGCTCATGGTGCCTCCGAACGATCATCAGTGGGGATGCGCAGGGGATCGCGTGAGTGACGCAAGTCGGGACTATCGTGCCGTTCGGGCCTGGTCGGAAGCGAAAAACTACTGGTCGCGATGAGAAATCGTCGTGTGGATTGTCGTCCGCGTGACCCATGGGTGCTGTGGGGCTCAAGGGCGGACGGTCAAGTCGTGCCCACCGGGAGCCGGGCCGTCTAGGCAAGGCGTCAGTCGTACATCGTGGCGCAGTCCGCTATCTTCGGTGCTCCATCCATCGTGCAGGACCCTGCGCCGCCCCATGACCGCTGAGACATCTACTTCGTACGTGCGTCGCCTGGGCACCTGGGATGCGGCGGCCATCGTGATCGGTGGCGTGATCGGCGCGGGCATTTTCCGCAGCGCCTCGACGGTGGCCGAGCGCACGTCGTCCGGCGCGCAGCTGCTGACGCTCTGGGCCGTGGGTGGCCTGCTAACGTTGGCGGGTGTGCTCTGCTACGCGGAGCTTGGGGCGCGCAGGCCGCAGGCGGGCGGCGTCTACATCTATCTGCGCGAAGCCTTTGGGCAGCTTCCGGCCTTCCTGTTCGGCTGGACCATGGCGCTGATCAACTATCCCGGCAGCGTGGCGGCGGTGGCGACCACCTTCGCCGATTACTTCTGCACGGCGATCGGGTTGTCTCCAACGCTGTGGGTCAAGCCGGTGGCGGCGGGCGCCATTGCCTTTATCGTGGGCGTCAACTTCTTCGGCATCCGCGCCGGTTCGCGCATGCTCAACCTGTTCACTCTGCTCAAGCTGTCGGCGATTGCGTTGGTCGTGGTGGTCGGCGTGATCCTCGCCCATGGGCAGTTCGGCCAAGTGCTGGCGACCGACACCACGCACGTCATGCCGTCCAGTGCGATCCTTGGCGCGTTGCTGCCGGTGCTCTTCACCTACGGTGGTTTCCACTACCTCAACGATCTCGCTGGCGAAGTACGCGACCCGCAGCGCACCTTGCCCCGCGCGCTTGGCCTGGGTTTGGGCGGCGTAGTGGTGTGCTACGTGCTGGTGAACTTTGCCTACCTCGCGGGCCTGGGGCATGCAGGGCTGGCCGCGAGTCAGGCGCCGGCCGCCGACCTGATGCGCCACCTGTTCGGCCAAGGCGGCGCCACGCTCATTGCCGTGGGCATTGCCTGTTCCACCTTCGGCTACTGCAGCATCGCCATCGCCGGTGGTGCCCGCGTGCTGCAGACCATGGGCGCGGACGGCATGCTGTTCAGCGCCGTGGGCCGCATCCATGCGCGCTCGCACGCGCCGCGCGTGGCGCTGGCGGTGCTGGGTGGCTGGGCCATCGTGCTGGTGCTCTCCGGCAGCTTCGGTCAACTGGTCGACTACACCACGGTGGGTGAGTGGCTATCGCACGCGTTCGGCATCGCCACGTTGTTCTGGTATCGCCGACGTTTCCGCGACGAGCCGTCGCCTTATCGCGTGCCGCTATACCCGTTGTTGCCGATACTGTTTGTCGGGACTGTGCTGGGTGTCATCGTGGTCACATCCATCCATTCGCCGGGTGACGCCGGCATGAGCTTGCTGCTCATCGCGATGGGCGCGCCGGTGTATTACGCGTGGCGTGCGTGGCAGCGGAGAGCAGCATGAAATTGCGTTCATGTGTGACCTTGATCCAGCAAGGTAGCCTTCAGACGGCGCAGGCATACTGCCGCCATTTCCTTGCGTCGAGCCCCCGATGAACCGGATCGCTCCCCTTGCTGTTGCCTGCCTGTTCGCCCTCGCGGGCTGCCATAAGGCCAGCGATACCGATCGGGCCGACCTCAGTCGAGCGGCCGCTGCTGCGCCCGCTGCGGCATCCAGCGCCAGCACTGCGCCGGCACCCGCGACGCCGCAGACCACGCTCGATCACGTGACGCTCGACGGCAAACCCGTCACGGTCGACGACATGTCGTTGCAGCGCTACGTGTTCCAGCCATCGCCGCAGCCGCAGGTGACGGTGCTGCTGGATAAGGGTGACTGGTCGAAGGAAGGTTCGCTGCGCGTGGACATGCAGAACGCTATGTCCTGGGCCGTCACGCTTACCGTCGACATTGATGGCGCCAAGCCGAGTGAACATCTGCATGCCACCGTTGGCATTCCCGCCGGCCCGCCGCAGACCCTGGTGATTCCGTTGCATGCCACCTCGCCGCGTGCGATGGGCATGCAGGCCGGGCCGCCGATGCCTTATGTGTCGGGGGGCAAACGCTTGTTTGTGGCGACGACGGTGGAGGGTTCGCTCGATCTCTCGCACGTGAAGTCGGTTCGCCTGAGCATGCCTGCGCCAACGGCGGCGCAGACCCTGCTGTTCGGCAAGCTGGACACCTCGCGTGGCGATCACGACCTGCGCGACGCCTACACCGGCATCGTCGACGCCTGGGGCCAGTACACGCGCGGCCAGTGGGCGGGCAAAGTGGATTCCGACGATGCCTTGCGTGGCACGCCTCATCCCAAGCCCAAACCCAAACTCAAGGCGGGCGCCGCAACGGCTGCCGCTGCGACGCCTGCTGCACCGGCACTGGCAACGGCGACAGCACATAAGGGTTTCGACCGCTATGGTGGGCGTACCGATGTTGCTGCGTTCAAGGGCACCGGTTGGTTCCGCACCGAACAGCGCAACGGCCGTTGGCAGTTCGTGACGCCGGAAGGGCACGCGTTCTTCTCGCTGGGCGTGAATGTCGTTGATGACGACGGCGGTCGCACGTATATCGAAGGCCGCGAGTTCATGTTCAAGGACTTGCCGCCCGACAGCGGCCGTTGGGCGCCGTTCTACGGCACCACAGGCAAATCCGTTGGCGACCAGACGGCATCGACCGGCATCGCGTTCCATCAGGGCAAATGGTTCGACTACTACTCGGCCAATCTGTTCCTTGCCGATGGTCGTCACTGGCGGCAGGCATGGCGTGCGCGCACCATCGAGCGCCTTGACCACTGGGGCTTCAACACGCTGGGTAATTGGAGCGATGACGCGCTGAGCCAGATGCATCGCAAAGCGTATACGCGATCGGTGAACATCGCCGGCACGTTCGGCAATGTGTCCAGCGGCTACGACTACTGGGGGCGTATGCCCGATCCGTTCGATCCCCGCTTCGCACAGGCCGCCGATACGGCCGCGGCGCAGGCGACGAAGGAAGTGCGCGACGATCCGTGGATGCTTGGCTATTTTGCCGACAACGAGCTGGCGTGGGCGGGACAAGGCCCGCAGGGCCGCTGGGGGCTGGCACAGGGAACCTTGCGTGGCGAGGCGCGCAGCCCGGCCAAGCAGGCGTTCATTGCCGAGCTGAAGAAAAAGTACGGCACGCCGGCGAAGCTTGCTTCGGCATGGGGCATCACGCTGGACACGTGGGAAGCACTCAACGCCACCAACTTTGCCGCGCCCAACCCGGACGACGCGCATCCGGCCATCGCCGATGACTACAGTGCGTGGCTGCGCACGTATGCGGATCAGTATTTCCGCACAGTCGCGCAGGCGATCCACAAACATGACCCGCATCACCTGTTCCTGGGCGGGCGTTTCGCCGTGAACACACCAGAGGCGGTCGCCTCATGCGCGCAGTTCTGCGACGTAGTGAGCTTCAATGGCTATGCCGACGTGCCCGAACATGCGTTCGATGCGGAGGCCTTTGCCAAGCTCGGCAAGCCTGCGCTGATCTCGGAATTCCACTTCGGTTCCGACGATCGCGGCCCATTCGGCAAAGGTGTCGCGCCGGTATGGAACGAACAGCAGCGCGGGGAAGCGTATGCGCATTACGTGGCCGATGCGGTGGCCAACCCGGCCATCATCGGTGTTCACTGGTTCCAGTATGTCGATCAGCCCGTGACCGGGCGTTTGATCGACGGCGAGAACGCGCACATCGGTTTGGTCGCCATCACTGATCGGCCGTTTACGCACTTCATCGATGCGGTGCGCGAAGCCAATCACAAGACCGGCTATTGAGCGAAGCGGGCTCCGGCAATAAAGCGTGCGGTCAGGCCAAGCTGGTCGCCGCGCCAAACGCCACGGCCATCACCGCCGCCACCGCCATGCACGCGCTGGCAGGGCGGATGCGGCGCGCGTCGAGGCGCGGAATCAGCCGCCACAGCACGAATGCGCCGACCACCATGTCCACCACCAGCGCACCACGCAGCAGCGGCGAAGCCAGCAGTGGCGCATACGGCGGTTTCGTGTGTCCCTCGTGCATGGCGACACCGGCGACGAGCAGCAGCCCGATGAGGTTCCATACAAGGCAGGCAAAGTAGGTCCGGTTGAACACTACGGGGCAGCGCTCAGCCCAACGCAACACCGACCACGCAATGATTGCGAAGAACAGCGCGCCGATGCTGCTGTAGAGCACCCACCAGAGTAGGGTGCTGACGAGAGTGAGCAGGGTGGTCATTAGACAATGTTCCTATGTTTGCTCGTCATTCCGGCGCAGGCCGGAATCCAGTGGCGACGGTGTTGGATTGTCGCGTGGTCAATCGATAGTGTTTGGCGACGGTCGCGAGATTACATGGCAAAAATCGAACGCTGACGCCACTGGATTCCGGCCTGCGCCGGAATGACGAGTGGGTGAGGCGATTAGATTCCCGCGCGGCGCAGCAGCTTGTCCATCAGCCACGCCGGCCCTACCAGCAGGTACGCCAGGTCGGTCAGGAAGCTCGGTCGCCGACCTTCGATGACATGGCCGATGAACTGCCCGACCCATGCCACCACGAAAACCCCGATAGCGGTGAGCAACAGCGTATGCGGCCCCAGCGCGCGATAGGCGAATTCGGTCAGCACGCACAACAGCACCAGCGCAACGAGCAACGCGGCAGCAAGACGGTGCGATTGCTTCCAATACCAAGTGAACGCAAGCACCAGCGCACATACCGACCAGAACCCGGGGCGGCCGACCATCGATGGCACCGGGATGGTCCACATCATGGCGATGGCGCACCACACGATCAGCGGCACGCAGACCCAGTGCAGCACGCGGTTGGTCGGGTGCTGGTGGTCACTGCTGTAGCTGTCGAGCCAGCCTTGCATGCCTTGCGTCGATCCGGTCGATGCCATCAGTGCGCGCCACTTTTCGAGAAAAGGTTGAGGACCAGTACGCCGGCCACGATCAGGCCGATGCCCAGCATCGCAGGCAGGTCCAACTTCTGCTGGTAGGCCACCACGCCGATCAATGCGATCAGCGCGGTGCCGACGCCCGACCATACCGCGTAGGCGATACCGATGGGAATGTGGCGAAGAGTGAGGCTAAGACAGTAAAACGCGATGCCGTAACCGATCACCACGGCAATGCTCGGCAACCAGCGGCTGAAGCCATCGGAGGCTTTCAGCGCGCTGGTGGCGATGACTTCGGCAAGGATGGCAGTGCCAAGCAGCAGCCAGGCCTTCACGGGATCAGTCCAGCGTGATGTCGGCCAGACGCTGCAGCGCTTCAGCGTACTTGCCGGCGGTGGCTGCGATCACATTGGCGGGCACATTCGGGCCGGGCGCCTTCTTGTTCCAGTCCAGCGTTTCCAGGTAGTCGCGTACGAACTGCTTGTCGTAGCTCGGCGGGCTGATGCCCACCTGATAGGAGTCGGCCGGCCAGAAGCGCGAGGAGTCGGGCGTGAGCATCTCGTCCATCACGTAGAGCTTGCCGTTCTCGTCGGTGCCGAACTCGAACTTGGTATCGGCAATGATGATGCCGCGCTCGGCCGCGTACGCCGCCGCCCACTTATAGATGGACAAAGTGGCCTCGCGCACCTGCTCGGCGAGCTCGGGCCCCACAGCGGCCACGACGGCGTCGAAGCTCACGTTCTCGTCGTGGTCACCCACGGCGGCCTTGGTCGACGGCGTGAAGATCGGCGCCGGCAATTGCTGAGCCTGCTTGAGGCCCGTCGGAAGCTTGATGCCGCACAGCGAGCCGGTGGCCTGATAGTCCTTCCAGCCCGAACCGATGATGTAACCGCGCGCAATCGCTTCCACCGGCACCGGCTTCAGGCGGCGTGTGACCACGGCGCGTTTCTCATACAGCTTCAGGTCGGTGCCGGCGGGCAGCACGTCGGCCAGCGGCACATCGAGCAGGTGGTTAGGCACAAGGTGTGCGGTCTTGTCGAACCAGAAATTGGAGATCTGCGTGAGCATTTCGCCCTTGCCCGGAATCGGGTCGGGCAACACCACGTCGAACGCCGAAAGGCGGTCGCTGGCCACGATCAGCAGGCGGTTTTCCGGCAGCGCGTAGACGTCGCGCACCTTGCCACGGTGGATCAGGTCCAGGCCCGGGAGGTTCGATTGCAGCAAGGTGGTGGGCACGGTCTTTCGCTCCTGGGTGGCCGGCCTGCGCGGCAGGACGGGAAAACGGGGAAGACGGCCCGGAACAGGCCGGCGATCAAGCGGGCAATTGTAGCCGGTGCGGCCTGGGCGCGAGGCGTGGGCCCGATGGGACATATCCGGGCGGGCCTTTCGGCGGCTGCTAGAATCGGCGCTTTTTGAGCCCGGTGTCTTTGTCATGGTCCAGCCGCGCCATCACCGCGCATCGTTTGTCCGGAGCCTTGCCGCTGCCTCGCTGGCGTGGGGCGTGCTGGCGTCGGCCCATGCTGCACCTCAGCCCAAACCCGCACGGCTGGGCCTATGCGCGGCTTGCCACGGCGAAACCGGCATGGCGCAGATTCCCGGCGCCCCCAATCTCGCGGGGCAAAAGCTGGACTACTTGCGCGAAGCGCTCAAGCAATACCGGGACGGTCGCCGCAACGTGCCGCTGATGCGCGCCGCAATCGGCCCCATGAGCGACGCCGACCTCGATGAACTGGCACGCTGGTACAGCGCGCAGACGCCGGCCATGCCGTCCAACCAAGGCAACCCATGAATTTCACCTGGACCATCTGGCTCGCCCTGCTTGGGCTGATTTTCGGCCACGGATTGCCCGGTGCCGTCGTCGGCGGCATCACCGGTTTCATCATTGACAGCTTGCGCCAGGGCCAGCGCCGTCGCGCCACGCCCGAAGCGGGCGGTTACATCAGCCCGCTGTTCGCTCTGTTGGGCGCCGTGGCCAAGTCCGATGGCCGCGTGTCGGAGGCGGAAATTGCCGTCACCGAAAGCCTCATGCAGCGCATGGGCCTGGAGCAGGATCAGCGCAAGCATGCCATCGCGGCCTTCAACGCGGGCAAGCAGCCGGAGTTCGACGTCACCCCGGCCATCGAGCAATTGCGCCGCTGGGTGGGCCTGCGCCGCGATCACGCCTTCCCCGTACTCGACGTGGTGATCGTCACGGTCTTGGCCGAAGGCAATCCGCCACCGGAGAAAATGGCCATTCTGCGCCAGCTCGCCTTCGCGTTGCGTGTGAGCGACATGGAGTTGATGGCGCTGATGGCGATGAAGGGCTACGCCTGGAACGCCACTGGCGGCGGTTCGCGCGGTTACGGCTCGCGCGGCAACGGTGGCAGCTACGTGCCGCCCCAACGCAACACGCAGGGGCCGGACCCGTACACCGTGCTGGGCATTTCCCGCGACGTGGACGATCGCGCTGTAAAGCGCGCCTATCGCAAGCTCATTTCCGAACACCATCCCGATCGCCTGGGTGACCTGCCAGAGACCATGCGCAAGCAGGCCGAGTCGCGCGCCAGCGAGATCAATGCTGCCTACGAGCGCATCAAGACGGAACGCGGCTTCAAGTAAACCGGGCGTCCACGTGTGGGAGCGCACCCTGTGCGCCACTGCAGCCGCCTTGAAACCCCGGATCGCGCATGTCGGCGCGCTCCTATAGGAAGAACGAACATGAGCAAGCAATCCAACGTCATCGCCCCGTCCATCCTCTCCGCTGATTTCGCGCGCCTGGGCGAGGACACCGCCAAGGCATTGGCTGCCGGCGCGGACTGGGTGCATTTCGACGTGATGGATAACCATTACGTGCCCAATCTCACCATGGGCCCGATGGTGCTCAAGGCGCTACGCGACTACGGCATCACAGCGCCAATCGACGTGCACCTGATGGTGAAGCCAGTGGATCGCATCGTGCCGGACTTCGCCAAAGCTGGCGCCAGCGTGATCAGCTTCCACCCGGAGGCCAGCGAGCACGTGGACCGCACCATTGGCCTGATCAAGGACTCGGGCTGCCAGGCCGGTCTGGTGTTCAATCCGGCCACGCCGCTTTCCTGGCTCGACTACGTGATGGACAAGCTCGACCTGATCTTGCTGATGTCGGTGAATCCCGGCTTCGGCGGGCAGAAGTTCATTCCGTCCGCCCTGGACAAGCTGCGCGAAGTGCGTCGCCGCATCGATGAGAGCGGTCGCCCGATCCGCCTGGAGATCGACGGTGGTGTCACGGCCGCAAATATCGGCGCGATCTCCGCCGCCGGCGCGGACACCTTCGTGGCCGGCTCCGCCATCTTCAACGCGCCGGACTACCAGGCCGTGATCGAGGCGATGCACAAAGAATTGGCCGCAGTGCGCGGCTGAGAGAGCCCTAGAAAAGAAAATCCCGGCGCGAGGGCACCGGGATAAGTTTCGTCGGAACGACGTGTGAGGAGACCACACGACGGCCGGTGATCCACGGCAAGAACCATCGACCGTCAGGAACTCAGACCGGGATTTTGCGGTTTGGTTCCCGTCCTTGCGTCGTCACCTTGCGATAGCGCTTTGTTAACACACAAAAAAATCCCCGCCTTTCGGGCGGGGAAGGAACGTGCCTAGAGGAACGGCTTTACACGGGCTGCCAGTCGGGGTCGGGTTCATCCGCCCCAGCGGCCGGCGCACTTCCATGCGCACCAGCCGCTTCCAAGGCTTCCACGGCGGAAGACAGGAAAGGGTCATTCAGGTCGATGTCGTTCATGAGCGATCTCCTCAGTGCAGGCTCATGACCAGCCCCAGCAGCAGACCGCCCAAGGCGAGCACCACGCGCAGGGGCTCGAAGCCGCGAAGTTCTGCATTGGGGTCGACGTTGGGCTGGCCGGTGGGACGCATGGACGAAGGTTCCTGGGTTGACGACCCCATTGGGCGACTCCCGGCGGGCATGGCTCGGGGCTCGAATGTGGCAAAACGCGGGCAAGATCGGCCCATGCCCGGGCAGGTGGACCAAGCTGTGAACCGTGCACATCAGGGTGTGGCGCCACGCCGGCTCGACATGGCGAAACGCGGGCAGCGTAGTCAGATGGCTTGCGTCATGTGGGCTCAGGCTGCACGCTGCGCGGCGTTGCCATCTCGGAGTGAATCATGGGCCGCAGTATTGCCATCGTCGAAGACGAACCGTTGATCCGCGCGAACTACGTCGAAGCGCTGAACCGCTTTGGCTATGAAACGCGCGGCTACGGCTCGCGGCAGGAAGCCTCCAGCGCCTTCGCCATGCGCCTGCCCGAGCTGGTCATTATCGACATCGGCCTGGGCGACGAGCCCGAGGGCGGCTTCGACCTGTGCCGCGAGTTGCGCGCCAAGTCGGCCACGTTGCCGATCATCTTCCTCACTGCACGCGATTCCGACTTCGATGTGATCTCCGGCCTGCGCCTGGGCGCGGACGATTACCTCAGCAAGGACACCAGCCTGCACCAGCTGGCCGCGCGCATCGCGGCGCTCTTCCGCCGCATCGAATCGCTCAAGGTGCCGACCAGCAGCGAAACGGTGATCGAGCACGGTCCGCTCAAGCTCGAATCCGAGCGCATGCGCATCACCTGGAACAACGAAGAGATTCCGCTCACCGTCACCGAGTTCTGGATGGTGCACACGCTGGTGCGCTTCCCCGGCCACGTAAAGAATCGCGACCAATTGATGCGTGAGGCGGAACTGGTAGTGGACGACGCCACCATCACCTCGCACATCAAGCGCATCCGTAAGAAGTTCATCGCCGTGGCACCGGAATTCGATGCCATCGAAACGGTGCATGGCGTGGGTTATCGGTGGAAGCCTTGATGAAGCGTTGGTGTTTTGCGTTGTTGCTGTTGTTGGTGATGTCAGCCGTGCAGGCGGCCAATCCTGGCGACAAGAGCGTCATGGTCTACGGCCAGGCGGATCGTGACGTGCCGGGCTGGGCCATCCTCACTGATCTGCCCGATGGCTGGACACAGGACTGCTGCATGTACGCCAAGGCGATTGGCGTGAATCTGGTGCTCTATAAGGGCGAATGGACGGGTGAGCCCGATCGCGTGATGGTGCTCAATGTCTGGCCGTCCAAACTGTCCTCGCTGGAAGCCGAGTTGCAGGACGACCGGCACCACTACCTGGATCGGGACCCCAAGGGTAAGGTCAGCGACTTTGCGGTGGATAACAAGTCGATGACGTGCCGTGGCGTGCTGTACGAAGGCACGGATCACAAGGACGACGCGGTGGTGTTTTGCGACCCTGGCCTCGCTACTGACATCCGCTTGAGCTGGTCGATGACGCTGGCGCACGACGATGCGCAGAAGCAGGATCTGCTCTCGCTGTTTCGCCGCGTGGCCGGGCAATCGCTCTACATGAAGCAAGGGGCTGGCAAACAGGGCGCCGCCAAGACGCAGCATTGAGCCACGTTTTCGGTATCGTCGCCCCATGACCCTCCGCCGCAAGCTCCTACTCGTCGCTCTCTGCACGCTGGCCCTTCCCATGGCCGGCTGGCTTTACGTGCGCCAGATGGAAACGCTGCTGCGCGAAGGCCAGGCGCAGGCGCTCACCGCCTCGGCGCGTGCCATGGCGCGCAGCCTGGTGGTCACCGATGCGCCGCTGCCGCCAGCCGGGCCTGTGTGGTACGTACAGGACGCTGCAAATCCCATCACCATCGACGGTTACGGCGACGACTGGGCGCCGCTGACGCCATGGAGCCAGCCGCTGGACAAGCGCGGCAAGCTGCTGCTCGCCGCCGATGCAGACTGGCTCTACCTGTACGCTGATGTGCGCAGCGCGCAGCGCACCCGCGCCGATGCGGACGATCCCGGCGCCTTGCGCGCTGATCACCTCGTGCTGAGTCTCGGCAAGGGCGGGCAATCGCGCCGCTTCCTGATTGCCAGTGCCGCGCCGGGGCCGGTGACACCTCGCCCATTGGATCCACCGGTCGACGGCCTGCCCGCGCGCATTACCGTGCAATGGCAGGAAGACGGCAGCGGCTATCGCGTGGAACTACGTGTGCCGCGCAGCGGGCTCGACACCCTTGGATTGGCGGTATTCGATCCGGCGACGGGCGGCGACCCCGAGGCGGTGCAGAGCCGTCCGCTGGTCAACTATTCAAAGGCTTTGTCGAAGGAGTTGGGCCTGCTGGCGCTCGACGGAGTCCAGGCGCGCGTGCTCGCGCCGCAGGGATGGTTGTTGGCGCAGACTGGTCGCTTGACGACACCCGCCATGGCGCCAAGCGATCAACCGGGCTGGTTTGCCGCGCTGGTCTATCGCTCTCTGCTGGCCGATCAGGTCGACGATGCAGAGTTGTGGACGCAAGACGTGCCGCGCCTGGATGTCACCGAAGTGCGCGAAGCCAGCTCTGGCAAATCAGCTACGTTGTGGCGGCAGGGTGAGGCACGGGGCAGTGTGGTGCTTGCCGCTGCGGTGCCGATCGAGCGGGATGGACAAGTCGTCGGTGTACTGCTGCTTGAGCAGGCCAGCCGCGCCGTGCCCCTGTTGGCCAATCGTGCCTTGTTGGGTTTGTTGCTGACGAGCTTTGGTGTGCTGCTGGTGGCAGGCGCCATCCTGCTGATTTTCGCCACTCGTCTTAGTCTTCGCCTGGGTCGTTTGCGTGATGCAGCGGAGCGCGCGCAGTTGAACGATGGACGTCTGGATGGCCCCTTCCCGATGACCTCCGCGGAGGATGAGATTGGCGATCTGGCCCGCAGCTTCGAGCGCCTGTTCGAGGTGGTGGGCGGTTACACCGACTACTTACGGACGTTGGCGTCCAAGCTTTCGCATGAATTGAACACACCGCTGGCCATCGTCAAATCGTCGCTCGACAATCTGGAGCACGCATTGCAGGAGGGCAACGCCATGCCGCCCGATGCGCAGCCCTACATGCAACGCGCTCGCGACGGCGTGGCGCGGCTGGGTCAGTTGGTGCGTGCGATGAGTGAGGCCAGCCGCATGGAGCGTGCGATTGCCGCGGCCGAGCCGGAAGACGTGGATCTGGTCGCGGTGGTGCGTGGGTGCAGCGACGCCTATCGCCCGCTAGCGGGTACGCGGCGGATGGAAGCCGTGCTGCCCGACGAGCCCATGACCATGCACTGCGCACCGGAACTTATCGCACAGGCGCTGGATAAGCTGTTCGACAACGCGTTGTCCTTCACTCCCGAGGGTGGCTGGTTGCGCCTCACGCTGCGTGCCACCAGTAGCGGCGCCGAGATCGAACTGGCAAACCAGGGGCCGCCGCTGCCGGCGGCGATGCAGGGCAGGCTGTTCGACTCACTGGTCAGCCTGCGCGACAAGGCCACGCCGGGCGATGCGCCGCATCTGGGGCTGGGTCTTTACGTGGTGCGCCTCGTTGCCGAGCGTCATGGTGGTGTGGCGATTGCCCGCAACCTGGACGACGGCAGCGGTGTGGCGTTCACCTTGCAACTGCATGGGATGCCGCGTCAGCGACTTTGAGCAGCTGCTGACGCTAAGCGCGATTCGCTACTTGGTTTCACCCAGCGTCCAGCCACCACCGCCCGGCATCACTGCGAATTGCCGCACGGTGGTCGCTGCGCAGTCGGCCGGCTTGTCTGTGCACTGAGCCAGCGTGACACGCAAATGCTGGTCGTCCACCAGGTCGAAATCCGCGAGTTTCGTACTCGCCAAGCTTGCGGCCTTGTCGAGCACGGTGCCGATGAATACGCCGTTGTGGAACACGTACAACTGCAACTCACTGGGGTGGCACTGCTTGTCAACCGCCACCGCAGCTTCCGCGACGTAAGTGTCGCCCTTGCGTTGCGCGCGGCCGGTGAGCAGGCGTTCGCCGGTGAGCAAGAAGCGATCTTCCTCATTCTTCGGCTCGGAGGTACGGGTCACGCACTGGGTCGCGGCGACCGTGCCCGGTGCGCCATGCGACAGTGGCTTCAACGGTCGCGGGACATAAGGCTGCGCCACCGGTATCGGGGCAGGGCGATGCATCCACATCACCAGCGCGGTCGCGCTAAACACCACCGCAGCCATGGCAACGACGCGACCTTGCAGGGCCGGGCGCGGATGCAGATACACCAGGGTGCACAGGGCCAGCAGCAAGGCGAAGGGCGACGCGGGATGCCAGAACAACGCCAGCACGGCGACCAACGCCGTGACGATGGCCGCGAAGGAGAAAGCCTTCCTCACCGGCTTGGTCACGGGCGCGGCAGGTAGCGGCGGTGGCTGGTGGGACGCGGGGGTGGTGACTTCAGGCTCGAGCGTGGCCGTGTCGTCGATAGCGTGCTGCGTTGGTACCTGCGCCTGCGGTGGCAGCGGCGGCGGTTCCTCCGCTGCTGGAGTGGGCGTCCAGGCAAACCAGGTCTGGCCACCGTCGTGGCACCACTGGTCGTCCGGTTCGGTGTAGCGCTCCAAGGCATCCTCCGGCAAGGGTCCACGCACCTGGTTGTCACGGCGCAGCCACACCAGCCGGTCGCCGTCCGGCCATACATCGGCTTCGACGCCCAAGGCGCGCAACTGGGTCGCCTGCGCGTCGGCGGTCTCGGCATCCAGGCCGCGACGGATGATCAGCGGCGTCCGCGCGAATACGCGCTCGCGGAACCCTGCCATCTCCATGCCAAAGGCTGTAGCCATGCGTTCGTGCACGGCGTCCGGGTCCTGGCCGTCGAGCAGGCGGCCGGAAAGTACCAGGCAACAGCGGTCCATACCCATCGATTCCCCCTGCGGATGCCGTCATGTGCACCGATGCCGCAAGGTTAGGCGCGCCGGCCCGGGCGAACAAGCAGACTCTTTCTTAGCGCTGGGCTTCGGTTCGTCGGCTCCCTGCCCCTACAATGGCCATTCAAGCTTGGCCATCCGGATCCCCCACGTGATTTCCCGAGACGATTTCGACGCGCTGGCAGCGCAGGGTCATACCCGCATTCCGCTGGTGCGCGAGGTGTTTTCCGACCTCGACACACCGCTGTCGGTATACCTGAAGCTGGCCGACGGCCCGTATACCTTCCTGTTCGAATCGGTGGAGGGCGGCGCGACGTGGGGGCGCTATTCGATCATCGGCCTGCCTGCCAAGCGCGTGTATCGCCTGCGCGGCCACGAGCTGGAAGTGGAAGATGCCGGCGAGGTTACCGAGCGCCGCCACGTGGACGATCCGCTGGGCGAGATCGAAAACCTGCGCAAGCAATACGACGTACCGCGCCTTCCGCAGCTGCCCGCTTTCAGTGGCGGCCTAGTCGGTTATTTCGGCTTCGAGACCATTGGCTACATCGAGCCGCGGCTTGCCCGATGGGATCGCCCTGACGAGCTGGGCACGCCCGACGTGCTGCTTATGCTCGCCGAGGAAGTGGCGGTGTTCGACAACCTCAAGGGCCGCCTGTACCTGATCGTGCACGCCGATCCTTCGCAGCCGCATGCCTACGCCGAGGCTCAGCGCCGACTCGACGCGCTGGTGTACCGATTGCGCCAGAGCGGCGTGTCGTATCCGCAGCTCAACCAGGGCACGGCGCTGGACGAAGGCGACTTCAAATCCTCTTTCACCAAGGAGGAGTTTGAGGCCATGGTGGAGCGCGCGAAGGAATACATCCGCGCCGGCGACATCTTCCAGGTGGTGCCATCGCAGCGTCTCAGCGTGGGCTTCAATGCCCGCCCGGTGGACGTATACCGCGCGCTGCGTGCGCTCAATCCGTCGCCGTACATGTACTTCGTGGACCTGGGCAACACGCAGATCGTCGGTTCCTCGCCAGAGATCCTCGCGCGCCTGAAAGACGGCAAGGTTGTGGTGCGTCCGCTGGCCGGCACGCGCAAACGCGGTGCGACCGAGGAAGAAGACCAGGCGCTGGAAGCGGAGCTGCTCGCCGACCCCAAGGAACGCGCCGAGCACGTGATGCTGATCGACCTTGGGCGCAACGACATCGGCCGCATCAGCGAAACGGGCAGCGTGGAAGTGAGCGAGTCCTTCGTGGTCGAGCGCTACTCGCACGTCATGCACATCGTTTCGCAGGTGCAAGGCAAGGTTCGCCCGGACGTCGGCTATATGGACGTGCTCAAGGCCACTTTCCCGGCAGGCACACTCAGCGGTGCGCCCAAAATCCGCGCGCTGGAGATCATCCAGGAATTGGAGCCGTACAAGCGCAACATCTACGCTGGCGCTATCGGTTGGATTGGCTGGTGGGGCGACGCGGACACGGCCATCGCCATCCGCACCGCCGTGATTCAGGATGGACGTCTACACGTCCAGGCCGGCGCGGGCATCGTGTATGACTCCGACCCGTCGTCCGAATGGGAAGAGACGATGAGCAAGGGGCGCGCTCTATTCCGCGCCGTGGCTCAGGCAGCGAAGGGCTTATAAACATGCGCGGCATGAAGCGGCACGCAACGTGGACCTGCGCCCTGGGCCTGGGTAGTTCATTGTTGCTGGCGCCGCTGCATGCGCGTGAGCCTGAAACCCCGCCCGTCTGGCACGATGACGCCACCTCTCGGCTCGAGGCGCTGGCGTTGCTGCAATCGCTCAACGCTGAACTGCTCAGCCATCCCAGCGCCACGCTCACACTGGAGCGCTGGTGCGGCGAGCACCATATGGCGGCCGAAGCCAAGGTCGTCGCGGAGCGCGTGCAAGGCGAAGACAAACCGCTGCCTGCCGACGGACGCACCCAGTTGCAGATCGGTCCCGATGAACCCGTACGTTATCGCCGCGTGCAGCTCACCTGCGGCGGACACGTGCTGTCAGAGGCAGACAACTGGTATGTGCCATCGCGCCTTACCGACGCGATGAACCACGAACTCGACACCACCGACACGCCGTTCGGCAAGGTGGTGCAGGCGCTGCATTTCCGTCGCCAGACCCTGTCAGCGGAACTGCTGTGGTCGCCACTGCCGAAAGGCTGGGAGAGCGAAGCCAGCCTGCCCACATCCAGCGGCGCGGTACTTTCCATGCCTCATCACGTCCTGCAGCACCGCGCACTGTTGTTCGACGAGTCGAATCGTGCGTTTAGCCTCGTGGTCGAGAGCTATACGTCACAGGTGCTCGCCTTCGCTCCCGCTTCGTCGCGTCAGCCGTAAGCTTACTTTCGCGCTTTCGATTCCTCCCCGACATCGTCGAAGGGATGAAGTGGTCCTGTCTCGGGTCGTAGCGCGAGACGGCCGAGACACGCCCAGGAACGATCAGGGTTGTCGCATGCCATTGTTCTAACTGCTCCGTTCCGGCGCTCCTTTCGGCATCAATCCTCGCTTGTCGCGCCATCGGCGCTCCTTGGCGCGGTCGATGTTCGAGCACATTGGCTTGCGAAATCCGGGTGCATCGCCTCTCTACGGCGCAGTGAAAGGGGAGTCCTTCGCGCCCAGCCACACTGCAAATTTACGACTTGTCTGATTCATGACGGGCATACAAACCGCTAGCGTTTCACCCTGAGTTGTTGTGCTCGGAGCCGCTTAACTCTTGTCCCCCCGAAGGCGGTGGGCGGTTCCGAGCCCCTTTTTTCAACACGGGATGCGGTTAGGGGTATGGAAGTCAGTGCAGTAATAGATCATCGCGTGCCGCGGTGGCAGCGATCACGTGGACTGACGACCGGCGTGCTACTCGCGTTGGCGGTGACGGGATCCATCGCACCGTCGTTCGCGCAGTCAGTTGACCCTGTCTCGCAGGAACTTCTCCGGCAGTTCAATTCTTCGACCATCAAGAGATGTCTCGTTGCTAAGGCGCCTGGTTCAACGTCGACGCCTTGAATCGTGCTTCGCTCATTCATCGTTGAAAAATCCGAGAAACAGGGGTCAGAGAAACAGGGGTCAGAGTGGACTTTCTATCCAGCTATCTGGCAGCGCGCTTGAAAAGTGCACTCTGACCCCAGTTTTTCAGTTTTTAAACCTTGATCACTTTCGGTCGACTTTAGCGTGCGCCCCGCGATGGTTACCGGTCCCAGCAAACAGCCTACAAAGGAAAAAACTGGGGTCAGAGTGGACTTTCTATCCCGCTATCTGGCTGTGCGCTTGAAAAGTGCACTCCATAGCGTCCCTTATTTCCCGTTCTTCGGGCCCCCCGCATCGGCCATAAGTTAGATATCGCGCCACTCGTTTTCTCCCTTGGCTTCGATAAGAATGCGTGAGCGCAGTCACAGGGGGCTGGCTGCCAGGCATCGGGCCGTCGATCGACGGGATCTCCGTGCAACACCTACGCGATGTGCATCACGCCGCCGATGTCCCACCCCTTGCTACGGACATCCATGGGGGAGTGTCCGGTGAATGCCTGGGGTGCCAAGTCAGGGGAATGACATGAAGCTTTTATGGAAGAAGGGCGTCGTGCTTGCGTGCGCCTTGAGCGTGTCCGCGTGCGCGTCGATCGTCGGTGGGCGCTATCAGAAGGTGCAGGTGGAAACCCGCGCCGCTGACCAAAGCATTCGCGCTGATTGCACGCTGAGCAACGGGGAGAGCCAGGTACGCGTGACCACACCAGGCACTGCCACCGTCCACCGTTCGTCGCACGATCTCAGCGTGAGCTGCCAGAAGGACGGCAAGCAGATTGCGCAGCAATCCTATGACTCGACCATCCGAGGCATGGTCTGGGGCAACATCCTCTTCGGCGGATTGATCGGCGTGGTGGTGGACTTTTCGGACGGCGCGTCGCATCACTATCCGGACAAGCTGAGCGTGCTGGTGTCCTCGTCGTATGCCGCTGTGGCCGGCTATGCCAACCCGGGTGGGGCAGGTACAGCGAGTTACGCGGCGTCGTCTTCACCCCAAGCCGCTGGCCTAGCCAGTCTCGACAGCCGCGTCAGCAAGACGATGTTCAACGCGGCGCAGAACGTGGCGGCCGCGCGCCAATGTGACCGTGCGATCCACGTGGTGATGGTGGATGGCCAGCGGGCGATGTTCCGTTCGCAGTGTCCGGTCTCTGGCGACGTGCAGATCGAGTGCGCTGGCGATGCCTGCGTGGCCATGCAGCCCATGGGCGTCGCGAGCTATTGAGCGGGCTCTAACCTCGCTTTGAGGGAGCCGGCTGTCGGCCAGGCTCCCGTGAGTGTTTGAGATTGTTCCTATGTTTTGAGCCGTTGATGCTCACTACCTTTTCGGAATCCCGAATCAAGCCGTTGGCGAACGCCCGGCACGGAGGTTCCGCATGGTTTCCCCTGTTGTCGAATACGTCGTCACGCGCAAGCGTGGCGAGGGTTGGAACGTCGTGCGCAATGGCGCGCCGATCGGCCGGCGCTATGTGCTGGTCAGCGCATTGGAGTTCGCCACGCATCTCGCCGAACGCGAGGCTGTGCGCAGTGGGCAAAGTACGCGGGTGGTCATGGATCGCGAGGAGACCCACTGCTTGCCCAGCTACCGCCCGTGGCGCCAAGCCGCCTGATTCACTTCGTCAGGAACAGTTGCCCGATGGCCAGCGCGGTCGGGTAGGGCTCTGGGTCGTTGCGGTTGCTGAGCAGGATCACGGTCAGATGCTGCTTCGGCCAGCGGATGATGACGTTGCGAAAGCCCATGCTTTCGCCTGAGTGCCATAGCACATCACCATGGATGCGCCAGCCAAAGCCGTAGCTATCGACGTCGGTTTCACCGCTCACCTTATTCTGCGCGCTGAAGGCGAGCTGGCGAGAGGCATCGGATAGCAGGCGGTGGTCGTAGAGCGCTGCATCCCACTTCGCCAGATCATTGATGGATGAGTAAATGCCGCCGTCGCCGCGCGTCGCGCTGGTGGGGCTTTGGTCCGTCTGCACCCAATGGGCGCCGTCCTCGCTATAGCCATAGGCGCGATGCGCCACCTCCGGTCCGCCGTGCACGTAGAGCAAGGTATGCGTCATGCCTAGTGGCTGGAAGATATTCTTTGCCAGAAAGTCCTGCAGCGATTGGCCGGATGCGCGCTCTACGATCAGCCCCAGCAGCACGTAGCCGCCATTGCTGTAACGATAAGACGTGCCTGGCGCGAAATAGCTGCGTGGTTCGGCGGCCAGCATGCGCAGCACGTCGTCGTCATGGATCTGCGCGGTCTGGTCTGCGGGCATCAGGTCTTCGTAGTCGATCAGGCCGCCGCCATGACTGAGCAACTGGCGGATGGTGATCGGCTCGTGCGCTGCAGGAAGCTCCGGCAACCAGTGACGCACATGATCATCAAGGCTGAGCTTGCCGCGTTCCGCCAACAGCAAGATGGCCGCCGCCGTGAACTGTTTGCTGACGGAAGCGAGCCGGTAGTTGGTGGCTGGCGTCGCGGCTTCATGCGTCTCCAGGTTGGCTTGGCCATAGCCGTGCTTCACCAGTGGCTTGCCATCTTTGATGACCAGCAGCGATGCCCCCGGCGCGTCACCCTGGTAGCGGGCCATCAGCGCATCGACATCGGGGGTGGAATCCTTGCCGTGCGCGAGGCCGGCGACGAACAGCGTGGCGGCCAGCAACGGAGCTAACTTGCGCATCATGTGTCGTCTCATGGTGTGGCGGGGTCTTACTGCACGGGTACGTCGTAGATGGTGTCTGGCGTGGGCTCGGGCGTGAGCGTGTAGTGCCACCACTCCATGGCATAGTTGCGGAAGCCTTCCCGCTCCATTACGCGCTTGAGCACTTCGCGATTTGCATGCTGCGCGGGCGTGGCCTCGGGTGAGTCGGTATTGGCGAGCGTGCCGAAGTAATCGAAGTCCGTACCCATATCGAGCGGTGTGCAGTGCGTATCGGCCGCATCGCATTGCATCAGCGTGAGATCTACCGTGGCACCGCGGCTGTGGCCGGAGACGGGCGCGATGTAGTCGCCCAGCAAGGCGCTCTTGTCGAGCTTGGGATAGTGCGCGGCCTTGGTGCGTTGATCAGCCAGGTCACCAGCCCAGCGTACGAAGTGCTTCACGGCGCGGGCCGGGCGATAGCAGTCGAACACGTCCAGCCGCTGATGCTGGGGACGAAGATCGCGCTGTACGCTTGCCAGTGCCTCGGCCGCCGGCTTGAGCAACAGGCATTTGGCGGCGAGGTAGCCATCCACCGGTGTGCCGACGAAATTGTCGCTGCCCGCGTACTTGATGTCCTCGGCAATATCCGGTGCCAGTGGATGGATGTCGACCAGGCCTGCTTGCGCCGCCGTCCGTGCGGGCGATAGCGTCGGTGTGCCGTCGGCATGGGCTGCACAGGCCAAGAGCGACCCTCCGAGTGCCACCAAGAAGCGCGGCTTCATCAGCTCAGCTCGCATGGTTTGCGGTGGCCCGCTGGGTCACCTCGCCCCATACACGCAGCAGGTTGCCACCCCATATCTTGGCGATGTCTGTATCGCTGAAGCCGGCTCGCCGCAGCGCTGCGGTCACGTTGCGGGTCTGCGTGGCATCGTTCCAGCCTGCGAGGCCACCACCGCCGTCGAAGTCCGAGGCAATACCGACGTGATCGATACCGGCTACCTCAACCATGTGCTTGATGTGGGCGACGTAGTCGTCCACGTTCGGCGGTGGCAGTGCGGCGTCGATGCGCTTCATGCCGTCGATGTAGGCAGGCAGGTACTCGTGCTTTTCGCTGTCGAAGCTTTTGTCGCCGGTCTGCTTCGCGACCTGTGCCTGTAATGCTTTCATCGCGAGATCACGGGCGGGATCGAGGCGGATGAATTCCTGCACTGCCACGGCCTGGATCACGCCACCCTTGGCGGCGATGGCGCGCAACAGATCGTCGGAAAGGTTACGCGGATGGTTGTCGATTGCACGGGCAGAGGAGTGCGAGGCGATCACCGGTGATGTGGATAGGGCGAGCACCTCGCGTACGCAGGCATCGGAGGAGTGCGAGACGTCGACCATGATGCCCAACTGGTTGGCACGCTTGACGACACTGCGGCCGAAGTCGGTGATGCTGTACTCGGGGAGTGGCGTGTCGCCAAGGTCGGCTTCCGGTGTGGAGCTGCTGCAGAGGTCGTTGTTGCCCATGTGAGCCAGCCCGACGTAACGCGCGCCGCGCGCGAAGGCGGCGTCGAGATTCTTGATGTCATGGCCCAGCGAGTAGCCGTTCTCGACGCCAATCATCGCCGAGAGATGGCCCGCTGCCTTGTTGGTGCGTACATCGTCGGGCGTCCTGGCCAGTCGGATTTGGTCGGGGTACGCCTTCAGCATCAGGTCGATGTCGTCATACTTGGTTTTTGCCTGCGCGACGGCGTGGGCCCAGCCTTTGGGCGTCAACGGCCCCTGGTCCACGTAGACGATGAAGAACACGGCATCGAGTCCGCCGCGTCGCATCTTATCCAGGTCCACTTGCAGTGGCGTCTGCTTGCCGAAGTCGAAGCGGGCCTCGCGCATGTAGGCGAAGGGAATATCCACATGGGTGTCGAGCGTGATCGGCGGATCTTTCTGCGCGACGGCAGTGGTACTGCCTAGTGCGATAGCTAGCGCGATACCGAACTTGCGGACAGTCTTCATGCGGTCTCCCAGTGTTTGGCCAGTTGTTCGCCGGCGACTATCTCTTCGAACGTTTGCCGCTGTCGCATCATGGCGTAGCGACCCTTGTCGACCATGACTTCGGCGGCAAGCGGGCGAGAGTTGTAGGTGGATGCCATGGAGGCGCCGTAAGCACCGGCGGTGCGGATCATCAGCAGGTCGCCAGCGGCACAGGTCGGCAGGGTGCGGGCTTTGGCGAAGGTGTCGCCGGTTTCGCAGACCGGCCCTACGATGTCGTACGCGGTCATCGGGCGATGCTCCCCGTCTATCAGCGCGATGTCATGCCATGCATCGTACAGGCTGGGGCGGGCGAGATCGTTCATGGCGGCATCAAGCACCAGGAAGTCGCGTTGATCACCATGTTTGACGCGGATCACGCGCGTCAGCAGCACGCCGGCTTCGCCGACCAGATAGCGACCGGGCTCGAATAGCAAACGGCCGTCGAAACCGGCCAGCGCGTCGCGCACGGTGGCCACGTAGTCGGCAGCATCGATGGGATGGTCAAGGCCCGCGCGATAGCAAACGCCCAGCCCACCACCCGCGTCGATGCTGTTGATCGGATGGCCCTGCGCGACAAGTTCGCGCCAGAAGGCGGCGACGCGTTGCATGGCCTCCCGGAAGGGCTGAAGGCTGAGGATCTGCGAGCCGATATGCACGTGCAGTCCGTCCAGTTGAACGTGGCTCAGTTCATGGCGTGCTGCGAACCATCGTCGCGCCTCGTCGATGCTCACGCCGAACTTGTTCTCCGCTTTGCCGGTGGAAATCTTGGCATGCGTGAGTGCATCGACATCCGGGTTGATGCGGACGGCGGCACGGGCGATGGTGCCCTTGGAGCGTGCAAGCCGTTGCAGGGTGAGCAGTTCGTCGTGCGACTCCACATTGAAACGCAGGATGCCTGCGCCGAGTGCCTCGGTGATCTCCAGTTCACTCTTGCCCACGCCGGAAAAAACGATGTGTTCGGGCGGTATGCCGGCCTGCAGTGCTCGCCAGAGTTCACCCGCCGAGACGATGTCTGCACCCACACCATGTTCGTGCATGAAGCCGAGCACGCCACGATTCGAGTTCGCCTTGACCGCAAAGCAGATCAGCGCATCCGTGCCGCGCAGTGCGGCCTGCAATGCCTGGATGCGTTCGCGAATCGAGCGGGCGGAGTACACATACAGCGGCGTGCCCAGGCGCGCAGCCAACGCGCGGAGGTCCACATCGTCGAGCGTGGCGAGTGGTGAAGTGGTTGCCAGCGTCATGCTCGCACCTGGTGCCTTGTCGTCCTGCGGAGGATTCGCCCCATCATTTCCGGTCTCCTTCGAATCCGCCGTCATAGAGGGAGCTGTTGCCATGTGAACTCGTAGTCCCACTGGTCGAAGTACAGATTGCCGCCGCGCCACTCCAGCTCGCCGCGCTGCGAATCCACCGTTTCGGAGCGTACGAACTGCTTGGGCGGCACGAAGGGCTGGCTGAAATCGCTGTTGAACGCGATGCGGTAGGCATCCAGGCCGCCGAGGTAGAACCATTGCAGGGCAGGGTCATCGCCCTTGGCGGGTTGCAGCTGGCCGAAAGTCACGTCCATCGGCACCCAGCCGTAGGGGGCAAGGTAGAGCTGCCCCCAGTCGTGGATGTTTTCGTAGCTGCCGTCAGAAAAGATCCAGCCCGACTGCCAGCGCGCAGGGATGCCGTTGAGGCGCAGCAGGGCCATCAACAGCATGGTCTGCTCGCCACAGTCGCCGTGGCCGGCATGCAGCGTGTAGTCGCTGAGGTTGCTGATGGTGGAGTACTCGCGCGCACCGGCCCACGGAATTTGATCTACGGACGCGAACAACTTCTGCGCGATGCGGTAAGGATTCTTCTCGTTGCCAATGATCTTGTGCGAATAGGCGCGGAGGTCATCAGTGAAAACGATATGCGGCGCGCGCTCCGCGATGTACGGAGCAAGCTCTGGCGTGATCTTTGTCGGCACCACTTTCGAGGCATCGATGTCGTGATACTGCGCGTAAATGGTCAGCTCGTAGGTCACCGCGAACAGGGTGGGTTTGCCGGTTTCGGCCTTCCTTTCCATGTAAGCCGTGCGCTGCAACGCACTTGCCGGGGCGACGCGCGCGCCGGCCGGCTGGCTGTCGATCAATCGCACGCCGTCCTGTTGCCCCGGCAACGCGCGAGGGAAGGGCAG
Organism: Dyella sp. AD56; assembly: GCF_002878475.1. Taxonomy (NCBI): domain Bacteria; kingdom Pseudomonadati; phylum Pseudomonadota; class Gammaproteobacteria; order Lysobacterales; family Rhodanobacteraceae; genus Dyella; species Dyella sp. AD56. Next base: position 30,518 of record NZ_NRDP01000004.1, on the reverse strand, counting down.
CCACGCGCGGATGGTCTCGCCGGGAGGTACCGCATCGGCGCGAACGGTGACGGTCTCCGTCACCCGCACGTGATTGGGCGTAACGCTGCTGCGGTGCGTGGCGATCGCTTCGCGCCGCGTGGCGCGGTGATGATCGTTGAGCGTTTCCATGGGATCGTCATTGGATGGTGCAGGATGCGCGCGCCGCGCCGCTGCCTCCTTGCTGAGCAGAAACAGGTTATTCGGCGCGCGCTTGAAGTAGAGCGTGCGGCCGTCTATCACATGATGCTCGATCAGACCCTGCTGATCCCAGCGCGCGAACTCCGCATCGGAGAGATCGGGAATCTGCTTGCGCACGCGCGCCTTGGCTGCGTCGGTATCCAGCGTGAAGTCGAGCAGGATGCGGCGCATGCGTTCGCGCTGGAACAACAACGCCTCTCGCGTCTCCGATGGAAGGCCCGGCTGCGCGAGTGCCTTGTCGATGTCCGCATCGGCTGCCTTGAATTGCCCGGCATCGATCAGCGCGACAGCGTGCGGTACGGGTGAATCATCGACGCTCGACGGCATCGCCACGGGTGAAAGGCAGCAAAGCGCCAGCGCCATCGGCAGTGCGCGCAGGCGTCGTAAAGCCAAAGAGGGTGATTCCTTCCGCACCTGCCGCTTCCCCAAGAACAAGGCGAAGTCGCTGTTTAGCATGGCTTGCAAATGACGGTCAATAAATTATGCTTCGGCCGTCCATTGCGTGAATTAGATATTCCAAAAGTTGTGTAAGGTATTCCAAAAACGAATGTGATCGGGGAGTCAGAGGGGACACATGATCCATACGGCCTGGCCTTATCTCGCTGTCATGTTGCTCGCGGCGGGCTTGTTTCCCGCTCTCGAGCGGCGCTTCCATTGGCGGTTCTTCGAAGTGCTTCCGCCCATCGTGCTGACCTACCTACTGGTCACCGCGCTCGCGGTCACGGGCCTGTGGCAGGTCAACGACGAAATTCGCGGCACACAGAGCCTGCTGATCGAGCACATGGTGCCGGCGCTGCTGTTCCTGTTGATGATCAACTGCGATCTGCGTGCCATCTACCGGCTGGGGCCTCGTGTGCTCGCCGTGTTCTTCGTCACCATGGTCTGTTTGTTCATTGCCTTCGTCGGCACCTTCCTGATGTTTCGCTACTGGCTCCCGGGCAGTGCCTGGCAGCCGCTGGCCGCGCTGTCGGGCAGTTGGATCGGTGGCACGGCCAACATGGTGGCGGTGAAGCAAGCCATCGGCATGCCGGACCGCCTGCTGGCCTTCTCTTTGCTCACCGACGCGCTGTGCTACTCCATGTGGGTCGTTGTGCTGTTCGGGCTGGGTCGCGTGGCCACGCAGTTCAATCGTTGGACGCGCGCCAAGTCGAGCGCGGACATGGTGGTGGAGGAAACCCGCAACAACGGCCCGACCACACCGGACAACGTGCTGCTATGGCTGGGCATGGCGCTGGCGGCGGCGGCTTTCTCGGCGTGGTTGGCTGATCGTCTGCCCACGTCGGACATGATCTCCCCGACCACCTGGACCATCATGCTGGCCACGGCGCTGGGTCTGGTTGCGGCGCATACGCCGCTGGCCCGCTTTGCGGGCGCCAACACCATTTCTAGTGCCTTGCTCATCAGCGTGGTGGCGATCCTCGCTTCGCAAAGCAACTTCGACGGCATCGGCTCGGCGCCGCTCTACATCGGCTGCGGTATCTGCATCATCGTGATTCACGCGGTGCTGCTCGCCTTGGCGGCGCGTCTGTTTCACTTCGACCTGTACCTGTGCGGCATCTCTTCGCTGGCCTGCATCGGCGGTGTAGCCGCCACACCCATCTTGGCGGCGAGCTACTCGCGGTCACTGGTGCCGGTGGGCATTTTGCTCGCGTTGCTCGGTTATATCCTCGGTACGGGATTCGGTCTGCTGGTGGCGTCGGTGATGTCGTCGCTGGCCATTGCCTAGGAATCATCATGCGATCCATGCCTCGCCTGACGTTCTGCCTGATCGCCGCCCTCGCGGCCGCGCCGACATTCGCGGACAAAGGAGTTGCCGCGGCTCTTGTGCCGCCATCCGGCGTCATCGGCATCGCCAACAATGCAATGCTCGGGCCGGACTTCTGGATCAAACAGTCGACACAGCCGGACCAAGTCTTGCTGGACACCGTCGAGATCGGCCAACGAAACGCCGACCTGCTCAAGATCGATCCGTCCATGCATGACCTGCATGCGATGCCAGCGCAGCTTGACCGTGCAACGGTCACTGGCTGGATCAACGACCTTTCGCAGTATCCGAAGCGCAAGCTCTATGACATCAAGGGTCAGCCCGTACCGGGGAGCCTGCACGACCAACTGACGGACGCGCTGGCGCTGGATGCCGTACCGGCGCAACAACCCAGCCGCTACGGCATGATCGTGCAGCGCGCTGCGTTGCGTACGTTTCCGACCGATACGCGCGTGTTTACATCGACAGACGACACCGATATTGACCGTTTCCAGGAAACGGCGGAGTTCCCTGGCACGCCTGTGCTCATCGCGCACACTAGTCGTGACGGGCGTTGGCTGTTCGTGGTGAGTCCCCGTTACGCAGCGTGGACGCATCGCGAGAACGTCGCCGAAGGCACTGCGGCCGACGTGCTGGCGTATGGCGGACGTACGCCGTATCGGGTGGTGACTGGTAGCACCATACGCACCGTCTTTACGCCCGAATTGCCCGCCGTGTCGCAGCTGCAACTGGACATGGGCATCGCTGTGCCGGTGGTGTCCAATCAACCCGCCGACGAGCCGGTGAACGGCCAGTCGCCGTATGCCTCCTACGTGGTGGATCTACCCATCCGGCAGGCGGACGGCAAGCTCGCCTTTTCGCCAGCGCTGATTCAGCGTAACGCGGATACGCAGGATGACTTCCTGCCGCTGACCGAAGCGAACATCATCCGGCAGGCCTTCAAATTCCTCGGTGAGCGCTACGGTTGGGGCCATGACTACGACGGGCGTGATTGCAGCGGCTTCGTCTCGGATGTCTATCGCAGCCTGGGCGTGCAGATGCCCCGCAACACGAGCAAGCAGGCGATCAGTCCTGGTTTTACTCATCAGGCATTCGGCGATAAGGACAGTCACGACGAGCGGCTCAAGGCGGCGATGGCGCTCAAGGTGGGTGATCTCGTCTACATCCCGGGGCACGTCATGATGGTGATCGGCAAGCTCGACGGCGAGCCTTACGTGATCCACGACACCAGTGGCATTTCCTACCGGGATGGCACGGGTGGCATGCGCCGGGTCAAGCTCAACGAAGTGTCGGTGACGCCTTTGTTGCCGCTGATGTACGACGACAAGCACACCTATGTCGACCGCATGACCAGCATCGTGCACGTGCGCCCATGAACGCGTTTCCATCCCCGTCACCCATCGAAGACAGGAAGTTGCCGAGCCCTATGAAGATCACCGACATCCAGTTCGGCATGCTGCGGGTGCCGTTGAAGACGCCGTTCAAGACGGCGCTGCGCACGGTCAACCAGGTCGAGGACATTGTGGTGATGGTGCATACCGACACCGGCCACGTGGGTTACGGCGAGGCACCGGCGACGGCGGTCATCACGGGCGATACGCATGGTTCGATCGTCGATGCGATCCGGCACTACATCGCGCCACGCCTGACCGGCCAGGACGTCGCCGACCTCAACCGGCTTACGCAGTTGATCCAGACTGCGATGGAGCGCAACACCAGCGCCAAGGCCGCGGTAGAGATCGCCCTTTACGACCTGTGGGGTCAGATGTACGGCGCGCCGCTATACAAGCTGCTCGGTGGCGGCGATCCGGTGATCACCACGGACATCACCATCAGTGTCGACTACATCGACAAGATGGTGGCTGACTCCATCAGCGCCGTGGATCGCGGTTTCGAATCGCTGAAGATCAAGGTAGGCAAGGATATCGGCGTCGACATTGAGCGCGTCAAGGCGATCTACGCGGCGGTGGAGAATCGCGCGCTGCTGCGCCTGGATGCCAACCAGGGCTGGACGGCCAAGCAGGCGGTCTATGCCCTGCAGACGTTGGAAGATGCAGGTGTGCGGCTGGAACTGGTCGAGCAGCCGGTCAAGGCGCGCGACCTGGAAGGCATGCGTTACGTCACCGAGCGTGTGCACACGCCCATCATGGCCGACGAAAGTGTGTTTGGCCCCATGGAGGTGATGGACCTGATCCGCATGCGCGCCGCCGACATCATCAACATCAAGCTGATGAAGACGGGCGGCATCTCCAACGCCATGCGCATCGCTGACATTGCCGGCATGTACGGGGTGGAGTGCATGATCGGTTGCATGCTGGAGAGCAGCATCAGCGTGGCGGCGGCCGTGCACGTAGCGGTAGCCAAGTCCGCGGTGATCACGAAGGTGGATCTGGATGGTCCGTCGCTGTGCCAATACAACCCGGTCGACGGCGGCGTGGTGTTCAACGAATCGGAGATCTCGGTCACCGATGCGCCTGGGTTGGGCATCCGCGAAATTCGCGGCCTGGAAAAGTTGGAAGCCTGATATGTCGCCGCTGGTGAAAATCCGCGCCGAACGCGACCAGATGTCGGCGGTCGAACGGCGCGTGGCGGACTTCATCCTGGAGAACGCGCAACTGTTGCGCGACTACTCGTCGCAGCAGTTGGCGGATGCGCTGGGCATCAGCCAGTCCAGCGTGGTGAAGTTCACCCAGAAGTTGGGCTTCAAGGGGTATCCCGATCTCAAGTATTCGGTGGGCGAAGCTATTGCGCGCGCCGACAACGGCGATGCTGCGCAGGTGGCGGCACTCGTACCGGCCGCCGCGGACGAGTCGCCGGCGGGCAATCTGTGGCGGTGCAAATCCGCTTCGGAAGAAGAAACCCGCCTCATCAATGCACCCGAAACACTGCAGGCAGTAGCCGACGCCATCGCTGTGGCAGGTGCAGGCGGCAAGGTGTTCATGATTGGTCTGGGCGACGATGACATGTACGCGCGCGGCTTTGCGCAGCGCTTGTCGTTGCTCGGCATCCCCTGCGTGCACCACATCGATGCAGGGCGCATGGCCGCCAGTGTATCCGCTGCCGGTGCGGGCGATATTTTGCTGGTGTTCTCCGAGCAAGGGCAGCATCCGGCGCTGTGCAAGATTGCTCGTTTCTTCCGCGAGCGCCGCGGGCGCTTGATCACGGTGACGCGACATACCTCCAACCCATTGCGTGCTCTGGCGGATATCGCACTACTGGTATCGGCACATGACGAGCGGCCGTACATCCAGCCGGTGCTGTACCAGTCGGCGCTGCAGCATCTGCTCGATGGCGTGTTTGTGCAGTTGTGCGAAGGCGACGAGCAGCGTCATCTGCAGCTTCTCGCCAATCTTGAACGCATCCAGCAGATGCTGGACCTCTAGTCACTCCACCAACGGCATCGCATGACTATGTCCATTCATCGCTTTCCGATCCGCCGTTTTCTCGCCGCCGCACTGGCCACCGCTGCCATCGGTCCCTCCGTGGCGGCCAGCGGCGATGTCGATTGGCAGGCGTCGCGCCAAATGGTGCTGGTGATTACGCCCGACTGGAATGCGGATCATGGCGTGCTACGCGCCTTCGAGCGAACGGGCGACGGCTGGAAGCCGGTGGTGGATGCGCAGGCCGTCACCGTGGGTCGATCCGGCGCCGCCTGGGGCTTGGGCTTAAACGAGCCGCAATCGGACGGGCCGCAGAAGCACGAAGGGGATGGCCGCGCGGCGGCCGGCGTCTATCGCGTCGGTGAGGTATTCGGCTATGCCGCCAGCGGTGGCACGCACATGCCCTATGAAGCGATGACGGATACCGATTGGTGCGTCGATGTGGATGGCTCGCCGTACTACAACCAGATCGTCGACGCGAAGAAGGTGGGCGAGAAAGCCGTGGCGGGTGCGAGCGAGCCGATGCGACGCGACCTGCACCTCAATGGTGATCAGCGTTACAAGATCGGCTTTGTCATCGAGCACAACGCCAAGGGAAAGTCGGGTGGCGGTAGCTGCATCTTTGCGCATTTGTGGGCATCGCCCACTGACGCCACCGCAGGATGCACGGCCATGCCCGAGCCGGTCATGCGCCGGCTGTTGGCCTGGATGAAACCCGAAGATCAGCCGGTGTTCGTGTTGTTGCCGCAAAGCGAGTACTTGCGATTGCGTGCGCCATGGCATTTGCCGGCGCTGGGGAAACAACCTTGAGCCCGACTACGCGGGTCCTTATCGGCCTGGTGCTGGGTGCCTCAGGTGGCCTTGTCCTGGCCGCGTGGTCTCCAGCGGTTGCCGTGCAGGTGGCGGATGCCGTGCAGCCGTTGGGTCGGCTGTGGCTCAATGCGTTGCAGATGACGGTGGTGCCGCTGGTGTTCGCCCTGGTGGTCGTGGGCGTGAACACGGCCAGTGATGCCGCCGCGTCGGGACGTATCGCGCGCCGGGCCATTGTGGCGTTCATTCTGATCTTGACCGGTGGCGCGCTCTTTGCGGCTGCCGCCGCCCCCCGCTTGTTCGCGTTGTTTCCCCACAGTCCATCGCTGACGACGGCACTCGAAAGCGCCGTGGCGACGCACGCACCGGCGGCCACGGGCGCCGTGGGATGGGCGGAGTGGTTCAACGGCATCGTGCCGTCGAATGCGATCAACGCGGCAGCGCAAAGCGCCATGTTGCCGCTGGTGGTGTTCGCGTTGTTCTTTGGCTTTGGTCTCACGCGTATCGCGGCGGAGCGCCGCACCTTGGTCGTATCGTTCTTCCAGGCCATCGCTGACACCATGATCGTGATCGTGCGCTGGGTGTTGTGGGTGGCGCCATTGGGCGTGTTTGCGCTGATCCTTGCGGTGTGTGCGCGGGCTGGAGTGCACATGCTGAGCGCCCTGGGCATCTATGTGCTGGTGGAGTGCATCCTTTACCTCTGCCTGACCTTGTTGATGTTGCCGGTGGCGGTCGTGTGGGGTGGCGAGACGCTGCGCCGGTTTGTGCCCGCGCTGGTACCGGCGCAGATCGTCGCGGCCAGCACGCAATCGTCGCTCGCCTCGCTGCCGGCGATGCTGGAGAGTGCAGAGCGGCGGCTCGGTTATCCGTCACAGGTGAATGCGTTGGTGCTGCCGATGGCAGTCAGCCTGTTCCGCCTGACGAGCCCGGTGCAGTACGTGACGTCGGCGTGTTTCATTGCATGGGCCTATGGCATCGATGTGGGCATCGCGCCGTTGTTCGCGGCAGCCTTACTGGCGGTAGTGATCAGTCTCGGCTCGGTGGGGTTGCCCGGCGCCGTGAGTTTCATGGCGACCAATCTCCCGGTGGCGCAGGCGATGGGCGTGCCCGTGGGGCCACTGGGGTTGATGCTTGCCGTTGATGCCTTGCCGGATGCGCTTGCCACCTTGGGCAACGTGACCGCCGACCTTACCGCCACCAGTGTGGTGGCCCGTCAATCCGCCCGGGAAAGTGAGACTGCATGAGTACGCTGCACGAGGCTGACATCATCGTGATCGGAGCCGGTATGGCCGGGGCCTCCGTGGCTTATTTCATGGCGCCGCACGCGCGCGTGCTGGTGCTGGAGCGTGAAGAGCATGCAGGCGTGCATTCAACCGGTCGTTCGGCGGCGTTGTTCTCCGAAACCTACGGCTCTGCGCAGGTGCGCGCACTCACCCGAGCCGCGCGCCGCTTCTTTGATCATCCACCGGAAGGCTTCGCCCGCCACACCATTCTTTCGCCGCGCGGCTCGCTCAGCGTAGGCACTGATGCGCAGATTGAGCAGGTCCACGCGCTGCACACCGACATGGCCTCGCGTACGCAGGGTCTTCGGGTGGTGGATGCGACCTGGCTGCGCGATACCGTCCCCGTACTTCGACCGGAGATGGCGCAAGTCGGGTTGTACGAACCGGGCGCTGCAGATATCGACGTGAACGAACTGCACCAAGGCTTCTTGCGAGGATTGCGCGCCCGAGGCGGTCAGCTTCGCGTACGTGTCGACATCCGTTCGATAGAGCGCGGGCCCGGTCACTGGTTTGTCGATGCGGGTGACGAACGCTTTCGCGCGCCGCTACTGGTCAATGCCGCTGGCGCCTGGGTGGACCAGGTTGCCGCGCTGGCCGGCGTGTCATCGCTGGGCATCCAGCCCAGGCGCCGCTCCGCTTTCCTGTTCGAGCCGCCGTCGGGTGTCGACACGGCAAGCTGGCCATTCGTCACCGATGTCGAAGAAACGTTCTATTTCAAGCCGGATGCAGGGCTATTGCTGGGTAGTCCCGCGAATGCTGATCCGGTGGCGCCGCACGACGTGCAGCCGGAAGAGCTCGACATCGCCATCGGCATCCATCGCATTGAAGAAGCGACGACGATGACCATTCGCCGCCCCACACGCACTTGGGCAGGCTTGCGCTCGTTCGTGGCCGACGGCGATCTCGTCGGCGGTTTCGAGCCGGGAAGGAATGACTTCTTTTGGGTAGCAGCCCAGGGTGGCTACGGCATTCAGACATCGGCCGCCATGGGCGAGGCCTGCGCCAACCTCGCGCTGGGGCGCCCACTGCCCAGCCATGTGCAGGATGCCGGTGTGACCGCCGCGATGCTCGATCCCACCCGCCTGAAGGGCTGATTTCGCGCCGTACGGGCCCCGAGATGGCGGGCATGTAGCCCGCCACTGGAACAGTTGCCGCTGTTACTTTTGCCTGTCGGCCCGTTTGTGCCCGTCTCCTACGGCAGTCATGCTGCACCGCGGCGACCCTGGCCGCTACAATCGGTGTAACCAGCGGCCCAGCCGGTGGCCATCCCCTCGGCACGAGACTCACAGGTTCCGCCGCTTATGCTCCTGATGATCGACAACTACGACAGCTTCACCTTCAACCTCGTGCAGTACCTGGGCGAGTTAGGGCAGGCGGTGAAAGTGGTGCGCAACGATGCGCTGGATGTGGCGGGTATCCGGGCCCTGAAGCCCTCCCACATCATGATTTCCCCGGGCCCCGGTACGCCGGACGATGCGGGCGTGTCGTTGGATGTGCTGAGTGAGCTGGCGGGCGAGATCCCGGTGTTCGGCGTGTGCCTGGGTCATCAGGCCATTGGCCAGGTGTTTGGTGGCAAGGTGATCCGTGCCAAGCAGATCATGCATGGCAAGACTTCGCCGGTGCGCCATCGCGGGCAGGGCGTGTTCGCCGGGCTGCCTGATCCGTTCGAGGCCACGCGCTATCACTCGCTGGTGGTGGAGCAGGATTCGCTGCCTGATTGCCTCGAAGTGACAGCGTGGACGGAGAACCCGGACGGCAGCATCGACGAGATCATGGGCCTGCGCCACAAGACGCTGCCGGTCGAGGGTGTGCAGTTCCATCCGGAGTCGATCCTCACGCAGTACGGTCATGATCTGCTGCGCAACTTCCTGGGCTTGCCGCTGAAGCTCGCTGCATGAACAGCGCCGGGACCGTCGGGCGCCGCGTCACCATCACGCCGCAGGAAGCGCTTCAGCGCACCATCGAGCATCGCGAGATCTTCCATGACGAGATGATTGAGCTGATGGGCCAGATCATGCGCGGTGAAGTGAGCCCGCTGATGACCGCGGCGATCATTACCGGTCTGCGCGTGAAGAAGGAAACCGTGGGCGAGATCACGGGCGCGGCACGCGTGATGCGCGAGCTGTCCGCCAAGGTGGATTTGCCGCCGCACGAGCATTTCGTGGACATCGTGGGTACCGGCGGTGACGGCGCCTCCAGCTTCAATATCTCCACGGCTTCCATGTTCGTTGCTGCTGCGGCGGGCGCGCGCGTCGCCAAGCACGGTGGTCGCAGCGTGTCGTCGAAGTCGGGCAGCGCCGACGTACTGGAGGCGCTGGGCGCGGTGATCGACTTGCCTCCCGCTCAGGTGGCGCAATGCATGGAAGAGGTCGGCATCGGCTTTATGTTTGCGCCCAATCATCATCCGGCCATGAAGGTGGTGGCGCCGGTGCGCAAGGAAATGGGCGTGCGGACCCTGTTCAACATTCTGGGTCCGCTGACCAATCCTGCGGATGCGCCCAACATCCTGATGGGAGTGTTCCATCCCGACCTGGTGGGTATCCAGGTGCGCGTATTGCAGCAGCTGGGCGCGAAGCATGCCCTGGTGGTCTGGGGGCGCGACGGCATGGACGAGATTTCGCTGGGCGCTGCCACCCTGGTCGGTGAGCTGCGTGATGGCGAAGTGCGCGAGTACGAGGTGGAGCCGGAGGATTTCGGCCTTGCCATGGCATCCAGCCGAAACCTGCGCGTGGAAAACGCCGAGGAGTCGCGGGCCATGTTGCTGGAAGCCCTGGAAGGCCGCCGCGGCGTGCCACACGATATCGTGTGCCTCAACGCGGGCGCAGCGCTGTACGCGGCCAACGTGGTGGATTCCATTGCGGCAGGCATCGAGCTCGCGCGTTCCACCATTGCCAGCGGCGCAGCTCGTGCAAAAATGGACGCATTCGTCGCCGTGACGCGGCGGCTGGCCGGCGCGGGCTGACGCTCACGCCCTCTTCATGCACTGACCTATCAAGCTTTTGCCATGACTGACATTCTCCAGCGCATCCTGACCCGCAAGACCGAAGAAGTGGCCGAGCGCAGCGCGAGGTTGCCGCTGGCCGAACTCTCCGCGCGCGTGGCAGATCTGCCGGAAACGCGCGGCTTTTCGGCCGCCATCGAGGCGAAGATCGACGCCGGCCTGCCTGCCGTGATTGCCGAAGTGAAGCGGGCCAGCCCGAGCAAGGGCGTGATCCGTCCGGACTTCGACCCGGCGGCGATTGCGCGCAGCTACGAGAAGGGCGGCGCAGCTTGCCTTTCCGTGCTTACCGACAAGGATTTTTTCCACGGCAGCGAAGACTTCCTGCAGCAGGCGCGTGCGGCGTGTTCGCTGCCGGTGCTGCGCAAGGATTTCGTGATCGATCCCTACCAGGTGTACGAGGCCCGGGTGATCGGTGCCGACTGCATCCTGCTGATCGTGGCTGCACTGGGCGATGCCGCCCTGCTTGAGCTTTCGCTGCTTGCCGCTGACCTCGACCTCGACGTGCTCTGCGAAGTGCACGATGCCGAGGAGCTGGAACGCGCGCTGGCACTTCCCGTGCCGCTGATCGGCGTCAATAACCGCAACCTGCGCACCTTCCACACTTCGCTGGATACGTCGCTGGAGCTGCAGCAACTGATGGAGTACGACCGCATCCTGGTCAGCGAGTCGGGCATTCATACGCCTGACGACGTGGCCACGCTGCGTGACGCCGGCATCAATGCGTTCCTGGTTGGTGAGGCTTTCATGCGTGCCAACGACCCCGGCGCGGAATTGCAGCGCCTGTTCGCCTCGACGTAAACACACGCCAGATATCGACGTATGACCACAGGGGAAACCAGTCTCGGGCCGGCAGCGGCCGAAGCGGCCGTGGCCTCGCCGCGCACGGTGCTATTCGATTTCGACGGCGTGCTGATCCATGGCGATGCCTTCTACATGTTCATGCGCGATCGCTATCAGCGCTCTTGGCTGCGGAAGCTGGGCGCGCTGTGTGCGCTGCCGTGGATGCTTATGGTGTCGCCGTTCTCCCGCAGGCTGGCGGAGCGAGCGCTGGTTCACGTGGGCCTGATCGGCCTCAATGAACAACGTTACCGGACAGCAGCTGAGGCGTTCGGCGGCAGCCTGGTGCGGCGGCCGAAGCAGTTCTGTCGCGATGGCCTGAATGCCCTGCGCCGCCACCAGGCGGACGGCGACCGGGTGATCGTGGTGACTGGCTGCGAACACGTGCTGGTCAGCCACATCCTGACCCAGCTCGGGCTGGGCGGCATCGAGGTACTGGCGTCGCACCTACGTCCGGGCCTGCTGGGCATGCGCGTGAAGCTGCACAACGTGGGGCGTCGTAAGCCTGCACAGCTGGCGGCTTTTGGGGTTAGCGAGTGGCATGTGGCCTATAGCGACTCGCTGGTCGATGCCCCCATGCTGAAGCCTGCGGCGGAGGCTGTGCTCGTCAATGGCACGCCCAAGCTCTGCAAGAAGCTGGAAAGGGCGTTGGGTCGCACCATTACGCGCGTCGACTGGTTCTAACCGGCTTATACCCCGTTCGGGTGCACCCTGTGCGCGGCCGCGGGGCGGGGAGGTTCGTCCTGTGGCTGGCGATGCTTGGAATGGCGTCGCGGGAGTCGGGCTTGTCCCGGCCCAGGGATCGAATTACGTTAGCACTTACATAATAAGTTCGAGGGTAGTCGGATGTACCTCCCTTCGCTTGCCCAGCTGGCGCTTGGCAGCCGGCTGAAGTCGCTTAGCGACCATTTCTACGCGGCCGTCGACGAGGTCTATCGCACCTGCGGCGCCGGCATCGAATCGCGCTGGTTCCCTGTGCTGCGCTTCCTTTGGGAGAACGGCGAAACCACCGTCAGCGACGTGGCGCAGGCTATTGGTCAGACGCATTCGGGCGTCAGCCAATTGGCCGACAAGCTGGTGGACGCTGGCCTGGTCTGCCGCAAGAAGGACGTCCAGGACGGTCGCCGCAGCCTGCTCGCGCTGACTGACAAGGGACGGGCGGATCTGTCGGCGCTGGGCCCGATCTGGGTGTCGGTGCGCCGGGGCATTGTGAAATCGCTGGGCGAGGAAGGGCTGCGGACGCTGCTCGACGCCTTGGCCGCGACCGAAGCCGCCGTGCAGGAGCGGCCGGTGGTCGAGGCGATGCTGGCCGAGCATGCCGCGCTGACCTCGGCGGCGCTGGAGGTGGTGCCTTACGAGCCCGCCTTGAAGGAGCACTTCTACAGGCTCAATGCCCAGTGGCTCGAGCGCCACTTTCGCATCGAGGATATCGATCGCGAGATGCTGGGTGACCCGGAGCGTTACGTGCTCGCCTCAGGCGGGGCGATCTTCTTCGCACGCCTGGCGGGTGAGGTCATCGGCACCTGTGCTCTGCTGCACGAGTCTCCCGGCGTCTACGAGTTATCCAAGATGGGCGTGGACGAGACCTTCCGGGGTATGGGCGCCGGCCGTTGCCTGTTGGCGGCGGCTATCGCCGAATTTCACCGGCGCGGCGGCAAGGAGCTATTCCTGGAATCCAACAGCCGCCTGAAGACGGCGTTGCGCATGTACGAGCAGGTCGGTTTCGTGCTGCAGCCATCGACGCGCCCGGGCTCGCACTACGAGCGTGCGGACGTTTATATGGTCTACCAGCCGGACAGGAAGCGCAGCGCCAGCGCCTGAGCGGCCTGGCTTTGCGCAAAAAAAGAACCCGGCCGAGGCCGGGTTCTTTAGTACGGATGGCAGCGGGTTCAGCGCGTTCCGCGGACCACGATGGTTTTGCCAGCCACATCGATCATGCGTTGCTCTTCCAACTGCTTGAGCACGCGGCCGACCATTTCGCGCGAGCAACCCACGATACGGCTCACTTCCTGGCGGGAAATGCGGATCTGGGTGCCCTCCGGGTGGGTCATCGCATCCGGCTCCTGGCACAGGTCCAGCAGCGTCTTGGAGATGCGATTGGTGACGTCCATGAAGGCCATGCGGCTGACCTGGCGCGAGGTACGCAGCAGGCGATGGGTCAGCTGAGAGCCGATGGCGAACAGGATCTTCGGGCATTCCTCGCGGAGCGGACCCTCCATCAGCTGGAACAGGCGCTCGTAGCTGATCTCGGCCATCTCACAGGCGGTGCGGGTGCGCACCATCGATTCGCGCTGAGCCTGCTCCACGAACAGGCCCATCTCCCCGATGAACTGGCCGCGGCTCAGGTAGGCCAGGATCAGCTCTCGGCCTTGTTCGTCCTCGGTGCAGACGGCCAGTGAGCCGTCCACAATGTAATAAAGCGTGTTGGCGGGGTCTCCCGGACGGATGATCGCAGTCTTGCCCGGGTAGCGTCGGCGATGGCAAAGCGCCAGAAAGCGCTCCATCGAGGCCGGGTCCGGTGCGAAGTTAGCTGGCGCCTGGGAACGTTCAAAGGCTTGCTGAAGCTGGTATTTGAGTTGCGCCACGTTAGATCCCGTAAGATTCAAACGGGGTCCGCAAGCGTCCCCCGACAGTCCAATCCTTCCCCCCTCCGGGCATTATGGCAAACTAACCGACCTGCCGAAGGTTCAGTTTTCCTTTTTTTTGCCGCATACTTCACGGTCTTTCGGACGCGATCCCTTTGTCGCGATCCGGTCACAAGGGTCGTGGAAGCTTCGTGCTTTCACGTCGAATTATCCAGCGGGGACCCTTGTAGCTAACCCGCCTCTACTGCTGGCCCCATCCCCGGCCATGGAGAGTCGTTGTGGTGAAACCGCTTCCCCGCCTGCGTTTGCAGGGCTTCAACAACCTGACGAAGGCTCTGAGCTTCAATATCTACGACATCTGCTACGCAGTGTCGGAAGAGCAGCGCCAACGCTACATCGAATACATCGATGAGCAGTACGACGCCGACCGCCTCACCCAGATCCTTACGGACGTGGCCGAGATCATCGGCGCCAACATCCTGAACATTGCACGCCAGGACTACGATCCGCAAGGCGCCTCCGTCACGATCCTCATCTCCGAGGAGCCGGTGGTAGAGAAGCTGGGCCGTGACACGATCTCCGATGCGGTGGTCGCGCACCTGGACAAGAGCCACATTACTGTCCATACCTATCCGGAAACGCATCCGCACAACGGCATTGCGACCTTCCGCGCGGACATCGACGTGGCCACCTGCGGCGTCATCTCGCCCCTGAAGGCCCTGAACTACCTGATCGACAGCTTCGAGTCGGACATCGTCATCGCTGACTACCGCGTGCGCGGCTTCACGCGCGACGTGAAGGGCAAGAAGCACTTCATCGATCACAAGATCAATTCCGTGCAGGACTACCTGGCCAAGCACATCCGTCAGAAGTACGAGATGTTCGACGTCAACGTGTATCAGGAAAACATGTTCCACACGAAGATGCACATCAAGGACTTCGACCTGGACACGTACCTGTTCGAGGCTCACGCGGACGACCTCTCGTTCAAGGAGCGCCAGCGCATCGAGTCGCTGCTGCGTCGTGAGATCGAAGAGCTCTTCCACGGCCGCAACCTGATGTAACGAAAAACCCGCCGAAAGGCGGGTTTTTTTTATTCCTCCCTCGCCCCTTTGGGAGTGAGGGGCGGGGCTCGCGACGACGTCGCGATGTGGCCTTCAAACCCGATAAGCCACCGCCTTCATCACCATCGACGTCAAATGCATCACGCCAGGGATGGGAAACGGCAAATCGATGCCGCCACGCTCACGCGCGGCGTGAGCATGCCGGATCTCATCGGCCTGCATCTGCGATAGCACGGCGCGCGAGCGTTCGTCTTGCGGGGGCAGTTTGTCGAGGTGTTCTTCCAGGTGTGCTTCCACCTGGCGCTCCGTTTCCACGACGAAACCCAGGCTCACCGGGTCGCCTGCGAGCGCGGCGAGCGCGCCGATGGCATAACTGCCCGCGTACCACAAAGGGTTGAACAGGCTCGGGCGGCTATCCAACTCCTTCAGGCGATCGGCGCACCAGGCGAGGTGATCGGTTTCCTCGGCGGCGGCATGTAGCAGGTGTTCGCGGATGTCCTCGTTACGCGCCAGCGCGGCCTGACCGTCGTACAGCGCCTGCGCGCAAACCTCGCCCGTATGGTTGATGCGCATGAGGCCGGCAGCATGGCGACGCTCGGCGTCGTCCATATCGGCTTCTTCGAACGTGTCGGCCGGCGAAGGGCGGGCCGCTTCCGGCGCGCCGGACACGGTTTCCAGTGCGCGTTCGATGCCAGCCAGCAGGCGGTCGAGCGGGGAAAGCGTGCGTGCGTTCATGGCGAGTTCTCCAATTGCTGCGCCAGCAGCGTAAGCGGATGCATGTGCGGCCAGTGCGCACCATGTTTATCCATGCCTGCAGCCAAGTGCAGGCGGCATCCGATATTGGACGACAACAACTGCTGTGGCGCCAAGATGGCGATCTGTCCCAGTACGCCATCGCGAAGGCGCGCTGCGCGCTCCGGGAACTCCAGCATATGCGTACCCGCTGCCCCGCAGCAGTGGGGCGGGCGCGGTACCACCGCAAGGTCCAGCGACGGCACTTTGCTCAAAAGTTTCTGCAGGGCCGATTCGCTACGCGCGACATTGAGTTGCGTGCAGGGCAAATGCAGGGCTACGCGCCGTTCCAGTGGGCGAAAGCTCAGGCGATCCATGCGTTCCGCAAGTAGGGTCACCGGATCGGTCACACTGACATCCGGAAGGGCGCGGCGCAGCGTGCCCAGGCAGCCGGGCGTCACCGTAACGAGTTGCGCAGCGCCTGCATCGCGCCAACTGTCGCGCACGCGTTCGGCAAGACGATCGGCCGTCTCTATATCACCGCCGTGCAGATCCATCGCGCCACAGCAAAAAGCAGGCAGCCGGTGAATGCGGTAGCCCACCGCTTGCAGCAACGTCACGGCGGCGCGCTCAGCTGTTTCGTCTTCGACGCTGGCGACACAGCCAGGGAAGATAGCCACCACGGTTTGGCCGGCTTCCGGGGATGGTGCGAGCGATGCCGGCATGGTGGTTTCGTCGTCGGACCAAGTGGCTAGCGCGGCACGCCATGCGGAATTCGCTGGTAGCCGGTCGGTGAGGCGTTTCTTCCAGCGCTCCAGGCCTGTAGCGTCGGCGACCCGTGAGGCAAGGCGCAGCAACGTGGGCTGCTTCAGCATCGCCAGCAATTGCCGCGGACGCTCCGGTGCGGGACCGATAAGTGCACGCGTTTCCACCAGCAACTCGTCGTATTTGACGTTGGCTGGGCATACGCGTTGGCAGTTGAGACAGCCGAGGCAGTGATCCAGGTGAATGCGCAAGGCAGCCGTGGGTTCCGCATCGCCTCGGGCCAATGCCGCGGCAATGGCAATGCGGCCCCGCGGGGATTCCGCCTCATTGCCGTCCAGGCCATAGGTGGGGCAGGTTGGCAGGCACAGCCCGCACTGCACGCACTGGTCGGCGAGGGCAGCGATCTTCTGTTTTCGAGCATGGGGGGGCTTTTCAAGCGCCATAGTGATCATGCTATCATTGCCAACTCGCATCCCACCGGTCGGTGGGCTTGCGCGATTGATGAAAACTCCGTTATCATCTCGCGCCTTTGTTCCACAGATTATGTGTACCGCCCTTGAGGCGGCAGCCCAGGTATTCTGAAATGAAAACGTTCAGCGCCAAGCCGGAAAGCGTCAAGCGCGATTGGTTCGTGATCGACGCCACGGATAAGACGCTCGGTCGTCTCTCGACCGAGATCGCACGCCGTCTGCGCGGCAAGCACAAGCCGGAATTCACCCCGCACGTCGATACCGGCGATTACATCGTTGTGGTCAATGCTGAGAAGGTCGCCGTCACCGGCGCCAAGCTGGACGACAAGATGTACCACCGCTTCACCGGTTACGTCGGCAACCTGAAGACCACGAGTCTCAAGGATCTGCTGGCCACGCATCCGGAGCGCGTCATCGAAATCGCCGTCAAGGGCATGCTGCCGAAGAATCCGCTCGGCCGCGCGATGTACCGCAAGCTCAAGGTGTACGGCGGCGCCGAACATCCGCATACCGCTCAGCAGCCGCAGACGCTGGAACTCTAAGGAATCATTATGGCGATCCAGCAGAACTACGGCACCGGCCGCCGCAAGACCTCCGCCGCTCGCGTGTTCCTGCGCAAGGGCAGTGGCGCGATCACGGTCAACGGCAAGACCCTCGACCAGTTCTTCGGTCGTGAAACGTCGCGCATGATCGTGCGTCAGCCGCTTGAGCTGATCGAAGCGACCGACAAGTTTGACGTCAACGTCACCGTTGCTGGTGGCGGCATCACCGGCCAGGCTGGTGCGATCCGTCTCGGTATCGCCCGCGCCCTGATCGAATACGACGAAACCCTGAAGTCCCAGCTCCGTAAGGCTGGCTTCGTGACTCGCGACGCCCGCGAAGTCGAGCGCAAGAAGGTCGGTCTGCACAAGGCCCGCCGCGCTACCCAGTTCTCGAAGCGCTAATAACGCTTCGACTGGCCGGTGCAACAAGTCAGAGCGCACCGCTCAGCAGGGTTTTGGGAGATCGTCTAACGGTAGGACAACGGACTCTGACTCCGTTTATCTAGGTTCGAATCCTAGTCTCCCAGCCAACAAAAACAAGGGCTTAGCCGAAAGGCTAGGCCCTTGTTCTTTTTCTGGCCTACAAGTGGCCTACGCCGCCTGGGGTGGCTGACGCGGCTTCAGGGTGTCGCATAGGATGTGCCCAACATGGAGTGGCCGCCCTAATGCCGAAACCCTTACCCCGGTCGTTCTCCGATAACTTCCTTCGGAGCAATGGCATTTACGACCTTGACCCCGAAACGCAGTTGCAGCCCATTGAGGCGGCAGTGCTTATGGGGCGTTCGCTCGACGCACTTGAGCGTGCGAGGAAGGCTGGCGACCCGCCGCCTTTTCATCAGGCTAAGCCCCGTGCGGCAGTTCGATACGTGCTGCGTGATGTCTTGGCGGCGCGTCGACTGCATCGCCACGCCAGTTCTGCAGAAGTAGGCGTCGCTCACGACGCTGCGGTTCGGGGTTATCCGCAAACCTTCTCTGCGTTCATGGCCATGGCCCACCATAACGACGAGTGGTTATTCACCCAGGTCGGCAAGGAGCGCCGCCCCGTCGATTTCTTTACTGCGTTGCAAGACGTGCCTCTATCTCAGCGCCACGGCGTGGCCTGGATGACGCTCGACGCCTATACCGACCTCCTGGGAAAGGTCGCGGACCGCCCGGAGGTTCAGGACGGTGAGCGCAAGTCCTGAGACTGCGCTATGGCAACGTGAAGTGGGAAAATCCATCATGGCTCATACAGGACGCCGGTCAGGGGGAGGGACATGTCTATTTTTGAGGAAACGGTCTCTATCGTTCGGGAGGCCGAGCATCTAGTCATTGGTCCGCGCGTCAAATCGCGCTGGAAGCCGGTGGAATCCACGCTCGACGCTGTCGTGCATGTGCCCTGGTTTCTCATGGTGGGTGTCCAAGAGCGCTTGGCTACCTTTGGGTTCGGATTGTTCCTGGTGCCCATTTGGTGGGGCATCCTTGCCGTCATCATGTGGCTCACTGGTGGCGGTTCGGTGGGGAATCTCCACACGTCGAACGGCTGGATTGTCGCCGGGCTGATGGCTACGGGCTCAGTGATTTTCCGTCTTCCCAGTCGGTCGACTCGACTGGGCATTCGACCACCACAAGTGGCCAGGCTTGCAGCGCACATCAAGTCCGTCGCTCCGGACGAAGCCACTATCAAGTTGCTCCAGTCTGGTGTCGCGACGCTCGACTCCGCGGCCAGCGCACGGATTACCCGCATCAACTGGCTCCTGGGCATTTGCTGGGCTGGCCTCGTTTGGGCCGCGTCGCACTGGGTGTTCACGACCGACGTGTCTGATGCGCTTCGACAAGAGGCTATGACGCGGGTGCTGGCCGGATTTCTGATTTTCTTGTTCTTCGGCATTGGCATCATGTCCTACGAGGCCACGGTTCGCATCGTGAAGCAGACCATCGACTTTGCGTTTTTACAGGCGAGCGATGCGCGGGACCTGTCCGAGGGGTGATGAGTTTGGCTGAGAGTGGCTAAAGCCGGTTCACGGGGGCAAATATGGATTTCACCGTACGCAACCACTACGTGCCTCAGTGGTACCAGAAGCGTTTCCTCAATCCCGGAGCGCGCGAGGCTAAGTATTACTATTTGGACCTCAAGCCCCAGGAAATTCACCGACCTGGCAAGCCGCCCATCACGCGCAAAGCGTTGCGTTTGCTTGGGCCAGTCAACTGCTTCAAGCAAGACCATCTCTACACGTTGTTCTTTGGCGAGCACGCAACCGATGTCATTGAGCGACATTTTTTCGGGCGCATCGATGCCAGCGGTGAAGCGGCAGCGTCCTTCTTCGAAAATTACGATATGCGTGAGGGTGTGCATGAAGCGTTCGGCGACATGCACAACTACCTTTCCGCCCAACTTTTTCGCACTCCGCGTGGCCTCCATGTACTTCAAGGACTCGTCAACGCGAAAAGCCACCAGGACACGCTGGAAATACTGGGTCGGTTCTGGCGTTTGTATCAAACCATCTGGAGCGAAAGCGTTTGGGAAGTGCTTTCGTGTCCAGATTCGCCGACGAAATTCATCGTCAGCGACTGTCCGGTTTCGATGTACAACAAAGAGATATACCCGGGCTCTGAAGAGGTCCGCCGCTTTGGTCATGCGCTGGTTGAACGTATCGGAACACAGACCCTCTTTCCGATTGGGCCCAATCACTGCCTGGTGATTACCAACACACAGTACGCCCGAAACCCCAAGGCATCGCCAAAGAAGTTCAGAGAGAACCCGAGATACATGGCCGATGCCATGTTCGACCTGCGGAAGGTTCAGCGTGGAAGGACCATCGGCGAAGAACAGGTCATTTGCATTAACCACGTACTCAAGACGCAGGCCCGCCGATACATCGCAGCGGCACAGGAGGATTGGCTCTACCCGGAGCAACGTGTCGGCAAGACCATCTGGCCAAAATTGGGTGGTCCCCATTTTCTGATGCCGGACCCACGAAAGGTCTCGTTTACCACGGGCTTTGTGGTTGGATTCGAGGGCGGCGGCCACTGGGGCGCCAATGAGTACGGGCATCGCAACATCGACGACCCGCGCGCTCATGCCCTGCGAGCAGTTGAATGGGACGCTCACCAGCGGGCGA
This sequence comes from Dyella sp. AD56, assembly GCF_002878475.1. Taxonomy (NCBI): domain Bacteria; kingdom Pseudomonadati; phylum Pseudomonadota; class Gammaproteobacteria; order Lysobacterales; family Rhodanobacteraceae; genus Dyella; species Dyella sp. AD56. The sequence goes on along the minus strand of NZ_NRDP01000004.1, from coordinate 9,964 downwards.
AGCGGGTTTGGGATGATTGGGACAAGCGAGAGGGAAAGGAGCCTCCTCAAGACCTCCGCGAATACTTCTAGGCGCGCGTCGTGCAGTGGGCCGCTTGCACTGCCCGATGTGAACGATGCAAAGGTGGGAACGGATAGGTAGTGTGTGTCAAATGACAGCGGGGGCTCCGGAGCGGGCCCCCGCATTCCGCTAGGAGTGGGTTATGGACCGTACGACTGCGCTTTCGTTGCTGGCGGCCATTCTGAAAGACATCACCCTTTCAGACGGAAGGGCTGCGACCGACGCATTCCCCGGCCTGCGCGAGGTTGACGCTAAGGTTAGGGAAGTCCGACATGTAATTGATGGCGTGGAAGGGCTACCGCCGAACATGCTCGCCCAGTTCGATAACGATTCCAATTTTGAAACGATGAGCCGGCGCGTTCGGCTCGAAGCGCTGGCGGCTCACATCAAGAGCGCCCAGCGCTTTTTGAATGCAGCGCCCGCTGCTCCGGCGAAGAAGCAAATAGTTGCACCGCCAGACGTGTCCAAACTGACAACGACGGTTCCGCTGCTCAAGGAGTCGGTGGAGCGTCGTTGGCGTGAAGCGCAAAAGTGCGTGCATATCGGCTGCTACACCTCAGGCATCATCATGATGGGTAGCGTGCTCGAAGCGCTCCTGCTTGCGCGCGCGATGTTGCACCCATCTTTGGCCTATCAGTCGGCGAAAGCCCCTAAGGATAAGGCAGGCAAATCACCAGCAATCCAGGACTGGACACTCAATGTACTCGTTGATGTAGCAGTGGATGTGGGTTGGCTCAAGAGCGACCGCGGCAAGTTCAGTCATGCTTTGCGTGAGTCCAGGAACGTTGTTCACCCTTGGGTCGAGGTATCGATGAAGGCGAATTTTGACGAAGCGACGTGTCGCACGTCGTGGGAAGTCCTGCGTGCATCAGTTGATGACCTCATTGGCTCGGTGTAGGCGAAAAACGAAGACCACAGGCCAACGCAGGAGCGAAGTGCGCGTCTTAGTTTTCTTCGAAAACGACGCTTAGAGCCAAGGGCAAACGGCAAAAGTCCTTTCAGAGCCTAAGCATCAGACCGAAGTCATGCTGCCTCGGATTGGAAGCCTTTCGTAAGAAATATGCGGCGTTTTGTCGGGGGTTTAGCCGAGTAGCGCGCTTGACATGTCGCGCGCTTCTGCTTGGATAAATCCATGAGGGCGAGTGGTCGCAGTTGCTCGGCACCCGTTGATGGCCATGGATGGCCAAGCCAAATCAAGGAGGATGGAATGTCTCAGCACGCTCGCCCTCACCTAGAAACACATAATCGCGCAAAAGGACATAGTGCCGTTGCCGGTGCTGCTTATCGGCTCGGCTTGCGGCTGTACGACCCACTCGATAATCAATGGCACGATTACACACGGCGTGCCATTGGCGAAGAGATTGTGCGCGCGACGACCATCGCACCTGCTGGCGCTCCCGCATGGGCAACTGACCCACAGATTCTCTGGGTGCGCGTACGACAGGCAGAGAAACGGCGTGATGCCCAGGAAGCGAGAGACTTCAGGATTCCAATTCCATTCGGCTTGAGCGACAAGCAAGCAGGCGATTTGGCTGAGGAGATGGCACAGTTCATCGTGCGGGAGTTGCATACGCCCGTCTCGATGGGGCTTCACCGAGATGCTTCAGTCGACGCACTAGGAAATACAAAGCCTTCTCACAAAGTCGGCTTCCACGCACATCTTTATTTTCCGACGCGGCGACTGGAGCCAACAACAGAGGACGGCGGGTCCTCCATGTGGGTCCTTGGCTCAAAACTCACCATGCTTTCGAACAAGAACACTTCTGGAGCCTACGTCGAGCGGCTGAATCAACACTGGGCGACTTTGGCCAATCGCTATCTGGCAGAGAGCGGCGGCGTTCCTGACGTCGACCATCGCTCCTATGTCCGCGCGGGCGTGCGGCTCACACCGCAACCTACTTTAGGGGCGAAGGTGGTCGCCTTGGAGCGCGATGGATTCTTTACACGCCAAGGTGATGCAGTGCGGGACATCCTTGTCATGAGCGAGGTCTATAAGAAAGCCCACGCCGCAACGTTGAGCGCCCAGCATGCGCAAGCGATGGCCGATGTGGCGAAGGCCGCGTATTCGGAGGACGCAAATGGCACGCCTGCTATGGTGGTCGCCGAGTCGGAGCCGAGAATCGCGGCTCCTAAGGACTCCCTTGACTCTGGCTCATTGGCGACACGGTTTCGGACAAGCATTGGAACAACGGGTACAGAAGACGAGCAGCGAACCCACCGAGAGGCTGTTTCTCTCGTTCGGGTAATTCAAAGCGCGCTTCGTGCACTGGAGCGTCTTGGAGCGGCGTTGCTTCGATTCGCCAAGGACCGAGAGCGGGAGCGCGCAGAAATATTGGGGCTGGAACATGAGTTGGCGAGTCAGCGTGAACAGCGCGCAGACTCTTATCAACGCCTCAAGACATGGGAGGCAGCGCACCCCTGGAGAATTGCTGTGGCAAAGGCGTGTGGCGGAGATGCAGCGCAGATGCCGGAAGAGTGGCGGCGACTTCGTACGGAAGCGCGGACGCACCACGCCGAAGTGCAGGCTTTGAAAGCGACCCTGCGTGGCCACCAGAGAGCAATCGAGGCGTTGGCCGAAGACGAGGCGCCTTTGACGGTACAGCAAGAGGTCCAGGAAGGACGGTTGCGGAGCGTCGTAAAAGCACTGGCCGAACTGGGGGCGGGGTATGCGGCGCAGTTGGTGGCTGTGTGTCGGGAGGATGAGCGTGTAGCACTTGAAAAGGTCCTTCCGCATACTGAGGAAGCAGCCGGAGAGGATGATTTGACGCTGGACGCCACCCCTCCGACCCTTCGCTCAAGCCCCCGGGTAGGGTTGTAGGCTTCCTGGGTGTCCTGAGCTTCGGCCTCCAACGTCAGTCTGTCAGCAGGTGCTCTATGTCCCAAGAGCGGAACCCCCTTTATCAGAACGCGCTTGACGCAATTCGCATTGGCGTGGAGGACTTCATCATGGGAGAGCCGCCGCGGCTCGCCTCTGCCGTACGCAACCTGACAACTGGGTTGTTGTTGCTATGCAAGGAGAAACTGCGGCGGCTTTCGCCGGATGATGAAATCCTGATATGGAAACACCTGAAACCAGTTCCCGGTGGAACGTCCGCCGTCAAGTTGGAGCATTTCGGGCAACAAACGGTTGACGTGAATGAAATCAAGGAGCGGTTCAAGTCGTTTGGCGTTGCCGTGGACTTCGCGCAGTTGGAGCGAGTAGTCAAAGTCAGGAATCAACTCGAGCACCATTACGTTGAGAAGCCGGAGGTTGTCCTCAGTGCATTCGTGGATGGGTTCCATTTTCTAAGGTCATTTCTGCCGATTCAACTTGGCGCGGACCCGTCGACGGTACTGGGGGAGCGCGCTTGGAACGAACTGTTGAACCAAAGTGCCGTCTATGCGGCAATGCTTAAGGAATGCACTGAGACCTTCAAGCCGATTGAGGTCGATGGGCTTCCAGCACTCCTAGGCGCCTTCCTTATTTCGCCGACTTGCATTCACTGCGCATCGTCGCTTGTGGGTCAGGTTGAACCGGACAACGCCAGCCCGTTTGATATCCGATTCAAGTGCGAAGCATGTGGGAAAACATCCGACTTTGCAGATTGGATGGCCGAAATGTTGGCCGACCACTTCGCGGGCGAGGCCTATCTGGCGATTAAGGATGGCGGTGCACCACCCACGGATACCTGCCCGGAGTGTGGCAACGGTACCTATGTATCCGAGGACGGACAGTGCTTCGCCTGCGGATTTGAGATGCCAGACGGCGTCGCGTGTGGCGTATGCAACGAGCCGCTGAGCCTGGAGGACTACGGCTGCGGCGATAGGCTCTGTTCCTACCACCGCTACGTTGCCGAGAAAGAACGCGACCGGTAGTTGCCACCGCCGCACGGACGTTTTGTTGTGGGCTTACTTAGGCACGTGGAATACCAGCACGCTCAGGATGAACTCGCGATTGGCGTCGTCCTTGTGGTGGAAGATATATCGAAATGCGCTTTCGTGGCTCCAAGGTAGCGTGCGCTTATAGTTTGGATGGGCCTGTGCAGCCTCTGCCACGCCCTTGAGTACCGTGCTTGGCTCAGTGCCTCGATTGAACACCAATATCGCGGTTTTCGTGTCGCGCCAGGACGTATAGCCCAGCAACTGGTCGATGGTTTCAGAAAATTTCTTCGGGCCCTTCCAGAACTTGCATTCGGCTATGAAGACGTTCTTTCCGTTTTCCCGGAGCAGGATGTCCGTTTTGCCGTGAAGATTGAACGTTTCACCTGTGGCGCGACCTTCGAACTGACCATTGAGTTGGAACAAAAACTGGTCGCGCAGGTCTTCTTCTGACTGTTTGGCGAAAGCACTCGGGGAGCGCTCCATCACCAATGTCATGTTCTGCATGACCGTCAGTGCATGCTCATAGTGCTCCATGGCCCAGATGGGCTCTGGCTCAAACGGTGTAGTGGTCGCCGGCGGCAATGTTGGAATGGCCTTGCGGCGCACATCCGGGACTGCGTACGTCTTGGGCGCGTCAGTCTTGGCTCGAACGGGGATACCCAGCGAGGACAAACGTCCCTGATTTTCCAGGATGCGCGCTCGCCGCTGCTCGATGGCGGCCAGTGCCACCCCCTCCAGACGCTGATTCCACGGGTCAAGGACTTCACGCCCCCAGCGAAGGTACTGTTCGATGTTATTTAGTGTTTGGTCGACGGACCCACGCAGGTCCCCCGGCGGGCTGTCTGAGGGAAACTCAAAAGTGATTACAAGTTCCGAGCCGTCCACGGAGGCGCGTGGCGGATTAGTGGAATACGTGTTGCCCTGGGCAAGGAACAGGTCTGCATCGCCGTCAAAGGGAATGCGAACGTCAATCCGTTGGCCGGGTACTAGAACGGGTTGGCTTTGGTCGAAAATACCGCGCCGAAATCCGTCGTGTCGAACGTCGACCTTGGTCTCCTTCTCCACCGCGTGCCATTCATCGCGCCGCAGTTGAATAGGTTCCATACCGTACTTCTGCTTCAGGTATGCCGCCAGGTCGGCGGGTGCGGTATTGAGCAGCCGGTTGGGGTCGAACGATGTGATTTCCCGCTCCATGGCGGTGATGTGCGTTTGCAACCGGTCGTGCAAGCGAAACTTGGAAAACAGGTATCCGACGCCTTCAAACCCGTGGTACATGGTGTGCCTCTTCCTTGGGCCAAATGGGACGATGGGCGTCAGCCTAACAGCGCTCCAGGGGGAGAAGCAGGGATTGGACTGGGGCCGAAGCCGCCAAGGGCGGCATCGCGCATGTTCGGTGCAACCTGACGGTGGTTTTGCATGCCCCTTTGGGCATGGGCCCCTGCGTCAGTGCCTATCTGTTGTTCAGCGGTCCATAGACGGCCTCTAGACGGGCCGGTCGAGTTTCCTGCTTATTGGCTTTATCAAAGACTGCCTCAAACCGGGCTGGGTCATACCGCCCATGTCCGAATTTGGGAAACTGGATGGCATTGAGGTCTTTGGATAGTTCAGCAGTCGAAGCGTGCTTGACGTAGTGCATGCGCAGAATACTTTCGCCGGAACTATGCCCTAAGAGAAGCGCTAGACGCGCATCAGGAACGTTGGAGCGTTCTCCATACGTCGCAAAGCAGTGGCGGAACGAGTGAAATGTCAAAGTCGGCGCACAGATGCCACATCGCTTTCGAAGCAGAGTTCGATTGAACCAATCGCCGATTCCATCGCCGGGTCCGTTGATGCCCCAGGACAGGCCTGGAAATAGCGTAGTGCGGCGCCACCGCCGCGCTTGCTTCACGAAGTCAAGAAAACCGCAATCAATCAATGTCGGATGAATCGGCAACAACCGTCGGGACTGCCGATTCTTCAAACGTTGACCAGGGCGGTCGCATGTGATGTCGATACAATGAGTGCCATTTATGCGCTGGATGTCGTCCACATAGAGTTGGCCGATTTCATTGATACGCATGCCTTGATAGAGGCCCATCAACGGTGCCCAAAACATATGCGGAGCATCGCAGGTGGCATCAAGATGCGCGTCAAAAATCGCAGACAGGTTCTCTTCAGAGAATGGCTGACGATGTCGCCCGAAATCTCTGGCTCGGGTGTAAAGGCGAACCCCCTTCAGCAGTCCTGGTTCAATTTCGCCACGCTCTTCCAGCCAGCGAAAGAACGTCCGAAGTCGGTCGATGTGCTTTTGCTGCGTGCGCAGATTGAGGCCCGGGCTTCCCAGCAACTTGGCCTTGGCAATGACTTGCGGTGCCGCCATCAGGCGATACTCGCGCCTTTTGCTTGCGTGTGGCGGCCACAGGGCAAGCGCTTGTAAAAAAGCATCGGCATCGTCATGCGTGATTTCGGCAAGTGGCTTGTCGCCAACGAGTTCTGCAAAGATGCGCAATGTCCATAGCGAATCGATGAGCATGCAGCGGGAAAGATTGCGCTGCTTTGTTTGACTCAGGAAAACGGCGGCACGGTCTGACAAACGAAGGTGTGTAGCCCCATAGGTGGGCACCGGTGGAACTACTCTTAGTAGTGCTGCATTAGGCGCGGCTTCCGGATAGTGCAGTATCGCGCTGCCGTTAAAGTCCAAGACGTCCTGCGGCACATCCAGCATTTTGGTGGCGCGCATGCGCTGAATGTGTAGGTGGCCACCCATGACTGCGGGTGGGGCCGTGTTGTGGGTGCTTGGCCCACGAATCAATGCGACGTCGTAGGCTGACTGTGGTGCGTTCGTAAATAGGTCAGTGGTGTCCGCTTTCTTCTGAAGTGCGTCCATGACGGCGCCCACTGACCTATTGGAACGTGTGATGACACGGCGACCGTCGGGCGTGGCTCCGTGGTAGTAATGGCGAGGCGGGGGTGCTCCGGTAGCGCCTAGATTTTGCACCGCGGCGTCAGCGACGGCGCGTTGGTGCGGAGAGACCGGCGGGTGCGCGGGCGAAGACGCGTAGCGACGCGCTGGATGCGTATAGCATGGATGAGACATGATGATTTCCTCGGACCGAGACTTCGGTGGGAGGGCGCGGGATGCGTCCTCAACTCTATCCAAGGGGATCCGTGGGTTTTGTCAATGGGACAAACCCACATTCGCCGCTGCAGTCGAATCGTCGGTGCACTGCAGGCATGGGTGATTCTCATTCCATATTTTTTTAAGCGTCAGGTCTCATGCCCGAGCAAGCGCAGCACGCGCTGCAAGCGTCGTTGCCGTTCGGCCACCTGCAAATCATTCCAGCCCCAGCGTGCTCCTAATTCACCTATCACTTGGGTGGCCTGAGCGAGCAGGGGGCCATTCTCAGAGCGAGAGCCCGAACGGTCGAATACGCGGGTACGAAGCAGGCCATGTTCATCGAGTTGTTTCAATCGTACATAGGCGCGGCCCAACTGTTGATTGTTAAACGTGGTATCGAAGTACCTCACAATGAGCCGCATGCGCTCACGGTCGCCAAGGTACGTCAGCCGCGGGTCTAAGTGAAACAGCGTCAGAAGGCATTCGTCCCGGCATCTCAAAGGGACGGCGCACAGGGGGCTGTCGGAAGGACGGGGCACTGGAGAAGCCGCCGAAGTTGGGGCGTCTCGCTCGCGCTTCGCTTCGTGAATGATTGCGGTGTGCTGCGCCATGTTCCGTGAAGCCTTATTAGTGTTCACTACTTTGCTAAAGAGTTGGTTGCTGCACTAACCAACATCGCTCTAACCCGTTGAGCGCCATAGGCCGTATTTTTTGGAAAAGCGACGCCGACAAACCAACGTTTCCCCGATTCTTAACAATTGATGGCGAGCCCCTTTCGAATCTAATCCCGAGCGCACGCGCAGAAATGCCATTACATGTAATTGGCGCTGCGGAGATGGAGAGCCGATGAAATCGGCTTCGCCTGATGCATTCATGCCAGCCAGCCAGCCAGCTTGCGAGGGCCGATTGGTCGCCTCATCCTTAGCCAGTCATCATTCCGTTGCATGCGACGCGATGAACCCAACCGGACAAGGCAGGTAAGAGTATGGCGACGCCTGATAACCCTATTTCGATGAGCAACTTGTCCCATGCAGATGCGCTAGATGCGATTGCAAAACTGGTCGACCAAGCCGGTGATGCTGGTGATTCGGTGCTCATCGACGAAGCATTGGTCATGGCTGATACGTTCGAGGTCCGGGGACTTCAGCCCGATGAGCAGGCGGCATTGGACTACTACCGCGCCAACGCTTGGGCCTGGCGTCAGCGATTCAATCGTGTCGAACGGGCCGCGGCATGGGATTTCGAGCAGCCGGAGGTGCGCGAGCAAATCTTTTGGCTCCGGCGAGCAATGAACAGCGTGGCTTTTGAGTCGCTGCATCCTATTCGGCGCTGCCAGATTTTGACTAACTTGGGCAACTCGCTCGATACCTTAGGGCGCTTCATTGAAGCGAGGCGTGCCTGGAGTGCTGCGCTCACCATTGAGCCGAACTTCTGGATGGCCCGTTGCAATCGTGGTCGCGCGCTCATGCACTACGCGGTTGCCCTCTATGACCCAGGACACCACGGAGTGCTGGCTCTTCACGCCCATCGCGACCTTTTAGATGGTTTGGCGTCGCTCTCGACTCATGGCCATTTCGGTGATGCCAGTCTGGCGGAGTTCTATACGGCGTCCGCGGAGCGGATTGCTGAGGTCTATAACCTCGACGCTATTGAAGCCCACCACGCGCCAGATGGATGGGACATGGGCGAAAGCGACGAAGAGCGCTCCTATCGCCATTGGTGCCTGCGGAATGTGCTCTTCCTCAACCCGTTGAATGATGTTGAGACGGCCTCGGTCGCCGCGAATGACATTCTTGGGCTTCCCGATTTCGCCACCGCCATCGGGGAACCTCCAATCATTACAGGCATGTTCAACGAACTAAAGCAGGCGTTTGTGTCAGCGCGATGGTTGTTGTGGGAGGGAATGCATGCGGAGCGTCCGCATTTTTCCGACCGGGACGTGCTGCTCTACAACACCTTGGACTATCCCGCGTATGGCCTTGCTGTTGAGAAGGTTAAGTTGGCCTTTCGCATGACTTACTCGATTCTGGACAAGGTGGCCTACTTCTTAAATCAGTACCTTGCGCTGGGTATGCCGGAGAAGAGGATTAACTTCAGGACCATTTGGCGCGACCAGGATAAAGGCCCGGTTCGCCCTCGCTTTTCGACCTCTGAGAACTGGCCACTCCGGGGCCTGTACTGGTTGAGCAAGGACTTGTTTGAAGAAGGCATGCGGGACTCGACCGAGCCCGAGGCACGCGCGTTGGCGGATTTGCGCAATCATCTCGAACATAAGTACGTGAAGGTCCATGAACTGCTTTTGGATGCGCCTGCCGCGCACGACATGTTCCACGACACCCTGGCTCATTCCATTCGCCGAACGGACCTGGAACACCGGACGTTGCGGCTGATGCAGTTGGTTCGGTCTGCGCTGATTTATTTGGTCCTTGGCATCCATAAGGAAGAGCAGATGCGAGCAAAGGACCAAGATGGACTGGTGGCTCCAATGACCTTGCACACGATTGAAGACGACTGGAAGCGTTGATAGATGCCAGTCGCGGGACCTTCACGTCTGGGCCGCATATCAGCCAAGGATTTTGGGGCTGATTTTTCGCTATGATTGGTTTCGCTGATGGCCGGTTTTTAATTAAAACCTTTGAGTTGTATTTAGTATTTTTCGGCCCGATGGGGGATAAATGACACTTTGAATCGCCCCGGTTTTCGCGGAGGCTATTTGGTTTAAGTGATCATGCGGCCTGCACCAAGTCGGAAGCCAGCTGACGGTAGTAGTTAGCTTCGGCCTCGGCGGGTGGAATATACCCGATGGGTTCGAGTAAGCGTTGGTGGTTGAACCATGACACCCATTCGAGCGTGGCCAGTTCCACCGCTTCTCTGGTTTTCCATGGTGCTCGGCGGTGAATCAGCTCGGCCTTGTAGAGCCCGTTGATGGTCTCGGCCAACGCGTTG